>CACXFI010000001.1 GCA_902766875.1 uncultured Erysipelotrichaceae bacterium
AGATTCATTTTCAGGTATTGCAGGTACTGCTTCTACATATTCTATATTTACAATATTACAAATTGATCTTTTTTTAGCTTCATCTACATTATTTTCTGCAATATTATATGTTTCTTTTAATTCTTGTGGCATTTGTATATTAAATGAATATATTCCTAAGACCTTAT
This sequence comes from uncultured Erysipelotrichaceae bacterium, assembly GCA_902766875.1. Classification (GTDB taxonomy): domain Bacteria; phylum Bacillota_I; class Bacilli_A; order RF39; family UBA660; genus RUG11215. The sequence goes on from CACXFI010000001.1 coordinate 168, forward strand.
TACCGTGTTTTTCATATGCTTCTCTATTTGAAAAAGCATATAAATCATAAGTATATAGATGAACACCATCATACTTTAGAATAGCGTCTAGTCTATTAACTATATCATATTGCAATTCATCGCTACTGTCAAGTGACATTTTAAACTTTCCACTTTTAGTTACTATTTTAACACTTGCTTTCGGTGGTGATTCCATAATATCATAAAATTCTAATCTATATTCATTCAATCCATATCTTGCTGTTTCAGCAAATCTTCTAGTAAAGTTTTCTACAAATTTTTCTTTTATTATTTTTAATTCTCCGGTTCTTTGATAATGCTCTATATCGACAGCATCTACCATAGCTCCTTCCATTGCTTCTTTTAAGCCAGTATGATTTTCTTCATTTATTATAGTACCATCTAATATTGCATATATTCCCATTAGTGCTAATAAAGTTAATACGATAATAAATATTCCAGCAAATCCATATTTCATTATGTACCATCTCCTATATCAAAATTATGGTTATATACACAATTATTTTTATTATCTACTAACATACAGAAACATGATCCATCCAATAAATGATTTCTATCTAATCCGCAAGTCCCTACCTCATGAATTGAATAACTTTTAATATTTCTTTCGGTTTTTACATCATATATATTTGTAGTTGTTCCATTACTTGCTCCACCTAAAAAGTTACTATACATTTTATTAGTGTAACCTGAGTGTTCAAAATAATTTGAACTATAATTATAATTTTTAATTTGTTTTAATACTTGTTTATCTTTTATTGTAACAATATATTCAGGCTCTGTATTATATGTTTGATTTGTTCTATCTTTTATTTTATTTAATCCATATTCTGTTATATTTTTGTCTCCAAATTCTCCGGCATTTGCAGCTATCCCTATAGCATTAGCGTATGTTACCCAATTTGCGTCTAGGCCAATATACTTCTCTCTCCATTCAGTTTTATCCTCATTTCCTATTAAAACTGGGAACGGATCTGTATTATCTATTTCTCTATATGAAAACTTAAATGTTTTTTGACTACTACCTTCATCATAATATTCTTGTTTACAATTTACTCCACATACATAATCTGCCTGCCAAAAATATGTATTTTCTCCTTTATTAGCATAGTTATAATCAAATGCACTCAATCCATTAATTTTGGCTTCTAAATTGTATTTGCCTGTAGCTGTTGATAAATCTGTATAATATTTTTTACCTTCAGATATTATTGCTTTTTGTTCTTCTACTGTAAAAGTTTTATTTGTATATTCATGTTTAACACCTGTTTTGCTTGAAACTGAATTTACATTTGCATACGCATTCTTTAATTCATATTCTACTTTTAAAGTTACTGTGTTATTGTTAATAAAATCATCTAGCATTGAATTGAATTCATTTCCATCTGTGTTTAGTGTAACTTGTCCTGTATTTGGATCTTTTGTTGATAATAATTGCCATCCACCATTCTTTTTATAATAGAAATACCAATCGCCTTTTATACTTTCTGACTGACCAGTAAATGATATGGTTGATTTTGAGGCTAATTTATTAAATAATTCACTTTCTCTTACAAAATCTTTAATTTCTCTTTCAATATCATCATCTAATTTGCCTGACTTTAAAACCATTGATATTTTATCTTCATAATTGATTTTAAAAGATATGCTTTCTCCTGATTTTATATATGTTCCTAATAAATTTACTTTTAAATCCCCTTTTTGTGCAAATTCAATTACTGCTTGTTCTCCAAGAGTTGATTCAAAATAATAATCACAGCGGTTTTCTGCATTTTTTGAATCAATTGTTGTTTCACTGGAATTACATGTTAAATTTGCATTTTGTGGTTTATCATTACATGATGGAATAAATTGAAATCCATATAAAGCAGGTAATTCTCCTGTTTTGTATGAGTCTTTATCAGAAGAACCAAAATTTACTTCAAATCCATATCTATCAAGATGTCTTCCTATTGCAAAATAGCTCATCTTATCATTTTTAATTGGTGTTAATACTTTTACATCTGTAATACTTTTTGTTTTTGTTTCACTGGCTCCCACAGCTGGTGCCCCAGGAGTTGTCGGTGTATTATTATTATTATTATTGTTGTTATTATTATTATTTACAAGATTTTTACACTCTTTATTTGACTCAGCGCTCTCATTTGTATCACCATGTAAATATTTTCTTATTACAGTATTTCCTGTTTCATATTGTCCATTTTTTCTTGTATATTCGCATTTAGCATCATCATTACTAGCTATTTCACATCGTGTTATAAAATACAATGCCTGCGTTCCGTCTTTTACATGTTCTTTGCCTTCTCCATCTTTATATGTTTCATAATAACAGCGGTTCTGATGTATTTCATCTTTATATGAGTCATTATTATATTCATCTAATAATTTTTCCCAGGTACTATCTACTTCATGTTTTGTATACAATGGCATACAAATGCCATTAGAATATGTAGCGGCACAACAATCATTAACGTAATCTTTGTTTGCATCTACACATCTTGTTTTAACTGGGTATAAACTAAAATCAAGCCTATCACTATTATTTATAATACATTTTATATCATTGCCATTACTATCTTCCAATGTTTTATAAGAATTAAAGGACATAAATTTGTATTCATCATTTTTAGATTTAGCTCTAATATTATTAGAACATGTTGTTGTAGTACTTTTAGCATTAATATTTTGAGCTTGGCTAGTTTTATCGTATTTTGTTCCTTTAAAACTTCTAGGCTCATAGTAATAGTATTTACCATTTTCTTTTTTTATTTTTTTTGTAGTTTCATCCATTTTGAAATACTTTACTGGTTCTTTTTCATTATAATTAACATCTATCCTTCTCATTTGTACTAATCTTATTGTATCTATTTGAGAATTATCTAAATTATTACTGTTTACTACCGGCACTGTGATAAAGATATCACCTTTATCTTTTTTAACTCTATCATTAAAATCAGTAAGTAGTTTTATTTTTGTTTTTAATATATTTATTGTATCTTCTATAGCAGCAGTAGGTAAGGTTATCTGATCTGAATTATAAGTTTGATTAGTTGGTATATACCCATATATATTATCTAATCCACTTGGAATTGTTGCGGTATCAGTCTTGCATGTTACTGCTTTTGCTCTTTTTTCGTCATCTGTTACTCCTTGTAAAATATAATTGGTTGTTCCTGGTAAACTACTCAAATTCCAATTATTCCAAATATAATTTAAATTTGTTGTTTCTGGATTTATTTGTATATTACTATAATGTTTGTGATAGTATTCGTTTTTCATTAAGGATTCTACTTTTTTTACTTTTGTACAAACTTTATCTATTCCCATATTTTTGTATGGGTTAGTTGCAGCATCTATTGTAATGTCTTTAGGAGTGCCTTCATTGGCTGTATCTGCAAACATATAATAAAACTTATTAATTGTCCATACATCGTAACATTTTGAATGCACAATATCCAAATCGGTTTCCCAATTATCACTACAGTTTGTATTCCCATTTCCAGCGCTCCAATTACAACTTGTGTCAATATGAACTCCACCATAATATGTCACATAATTATAATAATCATTTGATGTATCTGCATTTTTTATAGCAATGCATATTTGTTTTTCGTCTATAGATTTCCCTTGTTTTCCTTCTAAATCAAAAACGGCTAAATTAATTGAAGTATAGTCAGGCCTATCAGTTACAGTACCTTGTTCAAAGAAATAAAAATCATATTCTATTTTTTCACCAGGAAGTATTGCATAATGTTCGGCTACAACTGTTTTGGGAAAAAAAGCAATTAAATATATTATAATTAAAAATATTATTTTTTTATCCTTCATACTTCCTCCTTATTTTAATTCGCTATTTTTCTTTTTAATTATGATTATTACTATGCATGTTATTATAAGTACTCCAATTGTTAATAATATTAAATTCATATTATCTTCAATAAAATCAATTATTCTTTGTTTTGGTTTGTTATCTTCATAGTATTTGGTATAAGAATTCAATCCATTTTCTAATATTTCTTCTGTTACTAATTCTTTTGTCCATTCTTCACATACTTTTATTCTATCAGGAATTCTATTACATCTTACATCGTTATAATACTCATTATAATATAGTAAATATACTGTGTCTTGTTTTAAAGTGTTTTTGCAATTAGTAGAGTATATTGTTATAGTTCGTTTCCCTGGATCCAAATATTTAAGATTTATTTCTCCATTTTTTTTGCTTGAGTCATATTTTAATAATATTTTGTTATTGTATTTATCTGTAGAAACTGCATACATTTCTTCTGTCATATTTGATAATTTTATTTCGTATTTATAATTATGAGTTATAGTTGTATCTTTTTCTGTTGAAGTATATGGATCCATTTTACTATAGGATATATCTACATGTTCTGCTAAGTTTTTTAACCTTGCTATGTCTTCTGAATCACATGGTGTAGCTTGTACTGGTGATATAAATAAAAATAATAATATAATGGTTAATAATATTTTTGATTTCATGTATATCACCTACTCTTTCTATTCTTATATAATTTTAATATATTTTTGAAAAAAAATAAAGTTTTTTTGGTAAAAAAGTGGAAAAAGTGGTATCATATAGAAGAGGTGTTTTATGAATAATAGAAAGAAAATGAAATTTGTTGGCTTTTTGGGATTTATCATACTAATTGCGGTTATTATAATATATGTTGGTTATCCTAATAAAAATAAAGATTATTTTATTGGTCTTAGTTATGAAGAATTAAATAAGAAAATAGAAAATAAAGATAATTTTATTTTATGTGTTAGTAGTACTACTTGTAGTCATTGTGCAGAATATAAACCTAAGCTTAAAGAAATAGCTAATAAATATAAAGTGGAAATATATTATACTGATGTAGATTTATACAACAAAGAAGATAACAAAAGTTTTTCTGATAGCTATAAAATTACTGGAACTCCTACTACTTTGATTTTTATAGATGGTAAAGAGGTATCTGTTATGAGTAGAATTGAAGGAGATGTAAGTAAAGATAAAGTTATTTCTACTTTAAATAAATATGATTTTATTAAAAAATAAAAAAGTTTGTGAATAAATTTCACAAACTTTTTTATATATTATCTATTAAATGAACATTATCTAATAATACTCCTGTCCCTTCGGCTACACATGTTAGTGGTGATTCAGCTATAAAAACTGGGACTTTTAATTCTTGAGCTAGCAGATCACTAAAACCATCTACTAAGCATCCACCTCCAGTTAGAACTATTCCTTTATCAATAATATCTGCTGATAATTCTGGTGGTGTTTGTTCTAATATACTTTTAGCAGCGTGAACTATTGTGTAAACACTTTCTCTTAATCCTTCTTCTACTTCATCTGAAGTGATTGTTACACTGTGGGGAAGTCCTGTTACTAAATCTCTTCCTCTTACTTCCATTTTTTCATTTCTTGATCCCGGGAAAACGGTCCCAATTGTTATTTTTATATCTTCTGCAGTTCTTTCTCCTACCAATAATTTGTATTTATCTTTTATATACTTTACTATAGAATTATCAAAAGCATTACCCGCTACTTTTATAGAAGCACTATTGACTATTCCTCCTAATGATAGTATAGCAATATCGGTAGTGCCTCCACCAATATCAATTACCATATTGCCACTTGGTTTAGATATATCCATACCAGCTCCTATGGCAGCTACTTTAGGTTCTTCTTCTAAAAATACTTTTTTTGCTCCTGTTCTTTCTGCTGCTTCTTTAATAGCATTTTTTTCAACTTGCGTTATATTAGATGGGCAACATATTAGGATTCTTGGTCTTGAAAAAAAACTACGACCATTTACTTTTTTTATAAAATAATTAAGCATTACTTCGGTTGTTTCAAAATCTGCTATTACTCCATCTTTCATCGGTTTAATAGCTTTTACCTTACCTGGAGTTCTTCCTAACATCTCCCTTGCTTCTCTTCCTACTGCTAATGGCTTTTTAGTATCTGAATCTATTGCTACTACGCTTGGTTCATCCAAAACTATTCCCTGTCCTTTTATATATATTAGAACATTAGCAGTCCCTAAGTCTATTCCAATGTCTTTATTAAACATGCTAATCACCGCCCTCGTTTTTATATTGTATCATAAAATTACCATTTTTTAACATAAATTATTTAAATTTAAGGTTTTTTTTGATACTTTTTTATTTTTTTATGAAAAGATAGGCAACTACTTGTCGGTTTAAGAAAAAAAGGGATTATCCCTGTAACATTTCATTGATATTTTTTTCATAATAATTTTCTGGATTAGCCACTTCATCATTTATATAAAGTTCAAAATGAAGATGATTTTCTAAATCAGAATTTATGTTTGATGTACCTGATTTTGCTATTACTTGACCTACTGTTACTGTTTGATCTTTTTCTACTGATACTTCTTTTACTGAACTATATACTATTTTTATATTATTAGGATTAGTTATTGTTATTGTAGTCCCAGATAATTCATTATCTGTTATGTCTGTTACTGTTCCATTTATTGATGATACTACATCAAATGTATCTCCATTAGAATAGTCTACACCGGCATTTTGCATATAAGTGTTTTCGTATTCGATAATTGATTTTTCTTGTTCTTCTGCTTCTGCTTTATAATCATAGAAACTTTTTACGATATTTATATTTTCTCCTTGGTACGGTCTTATAAATGTTTCTATTTCTTCTACTACTGGAATATAATCATTATTTTCAATTATTTCTTCACTTACATAATTTGTATCTTCTTCTTTAGAATTAAATGTTTTAGTACTTATCATTTGTTCTAGAAAATACATACTTCCTACAAATAAGGCTATAGCAATAGTATATAACATTGGTACTACAAATGGTTTTAATTTTCTTTTTTTCATATTTTCACCTCTATTTTAAATATTAACTAAAATAATTGTTATATACGTATTTTTTTAATTTTCTAATTTTTTTATTTTGGTATTTGTATAATAATGATTTAAAATTTGTTTGTAATTGTATCCTGAAGTTGCCATACCTTGTGCCCCGTATTGGCTCATACCTACTCCATGTCCATAACCAACTGTCTTTATTTCAACGTTAGTACCTAGTTGATTTATTGTGAAGTCTGTTGATTTTAATGATAATTTATTATATATTTCTGTACCTTTAAATTCTTTATTGTTTATATTTAATGATATAATTCTATTGGTTTTAGTTCTTTTTATACTATCTATTTTTAGTGTTTTACTATATTCTAATCCAAGTTTTTCATAAAATTCTTGTAATGAAATATTAGATGTACTATTAAAAACTGATGATACATCTTTATCCCATTCTGAATTTACACTTTTTAAATATGGTAAATCTAAATTAAACACTTCTCCACAGTCTTCTGTATAACCGTTACTCGTTGAAAAAAAGAGAGCATCAATCACTTCATCGCTATATGTTAAGTATTCGCCATTTGTTTGATTTACTGCTTCTCTTATTTTATTCATTTTTTTGGTATAAGTATTGGTCCAATATTTTTTTAAATATTCATTATCTAAATATACTTGATTATTAATATTATCTACCACATCATAATCTTTATTCTGATTTGTCTCTATTCTTTTTAAGACATATGTTCTAGAAGCCACTGCTTGTGCTTTTAATGCTTCTATATCAAATGATACTGGCATTTCTCCTGCTATTACTCCTGATACATATTCTTCTAATGGTATAGTTTCTATTATATCTTTTTTTAATCTTTTTACTCTTACTTTAGTATGAGTAATGCTTTTTAGTTTTATTAATTCTTTATTATCAAATTTATTAAAAAAAGTGATAATAAAAAAAGGAATAAATACTAGAAATGATGTAAATATGATTATTTTTTTCATACTTATACCTCTTTTCTTACTCCTAATAAAATAAATCATATAATAAATTAGTTACTAGATATGATAATGCTAAAGATAATAATATATATAATACTTTTGATTGTAGTTCTTTATTTTTTTTGAATATTATATTTATGTTTAAACTTTCAAATGACCATATTGTTAATGGTAATATAATTAAGTATATTATTATTTTATTCATTTTCTTTAAACTTAATCATATTATTTCTTTTTATATATCTATCTATATTAGAAAATGGTGTTTCTATAAATTTTATAACTAATTCTTTGGCTAAATTTTCATCAATATCTTGTCCTAGTGCTATAGCATTGACATCATTGTGAGCCTTACATGATATAGCTTCTGCTGGAGTACTTATTTTAGCACAATATACTCCTTTTACTTTATTCAAGGCTATAGACATACCTATTCCGCTTCCACAAATAGCTATCCCTAAATCTACTTCTTTTTTAGCTAAGGCTTCTCCTAACTTGAAGGCATATACTGGAAAGTCTACTATTTCAGTTGATGATACTCCAAAATCTGAGACATTACCTGTATTAGAACCATAGTCAATTACATTATAACCTGCTTCATCTAAAAATTTTGTCAAAATTTCTTTTAAGTAAAAACCATGATGATCATTTGTTATTCCTATTTTCATTTTATCTACCCTTTCCTTTTTCTTGATATTCTATTGCTTTATTTACTAATTTATTTGATAAATCTCGTTTATTTGTACTTATAGCTTGTCTAGTAAAATTATAATAATCTTCTAAGCTATTTGTTGTTAGAGATAGTTTTATTAATTCTGTTGCTAAGTATAGACTTCCTAAAGAAGTCGGTTTTTCATCAGCATATTCAAATGTTCTTAATATGTCTGGTCGTGCTTGTACTTCCTCTAAAGAATTATAAAACGTTTTAATATTTATGTCTTCTATAGTAGCATTATTTTCTTTCATATTATTTATATAATATGCTAAAGCATCTGCTAAGCATTGATTATATGAAATGGTGTTATCATATCCATACCCAACTCCATTTTTATTTATACAAAATGGGTTTACTGGTATTAAACCTTCTTTTATATATTCATTTTTTTCAATAAATTCTTGTAATTTTTTTGCTTCTTCTTCATTATTTAATCTTATTACTAGATTATCATTTCTAATAATATTAGCTATTTTTGATGAATGATTAATATTATTTTCTTCTAAAAAATCAAATATTTGGTTAGCACCTTCATATAAATGTTCATAATCTAGAGGTATATACATTTTTATACTATCTGTTTTTATAAAACCATGTTCAAATAGACAAAAGTGATTTTCATGTTCTGGGATAGTAACTTCAGTATCTTTTGATTTAAAGCGTAATATCCATTTATTAAAGATATTTTCTTTAACACTATTATTTTCTTTGTTTTCTGGAATTTCAAAAAACTTTAGAAATTCATAAACTTCTTCTCCCGTTAGTTTAATATCGCTTTTATATAATGCTTTAAGTATTTTATTTATTTTTTCTTCCTTATTCATAATAAATTATTTACCTTTACCTTGCTTAGTTATATATGTTGTTTGTATAGATTTGTTATATGCAACTACTGATTCATAACCTGTTTCTCTTAAATAATATTCAATACTTGATGGTGTCAATAGTTCAATGTAATTTCTGGCATTTGCTTTACTAGTTATATAAGCGGAATCATTTGTTTTTAAAAAGGCATCTATCCTTCTAGCCGCAGTTCCCTTATATTCTGGTACTCCAGATAAAACATCATGAGCATATAATGCTTTATCTAATAGTGTCCCTATTAATAGTAATCCTAAAGGCTCATCATAATTGCTGTATTCGCTTGTTGCTAGAACTTCATCAATATCCTTTTTGCTAATTCTTATTTCTGTAGATGGGTCCATTTCTGTTGTGTATCCTTTTTCAAAGCCACTCTTTTCCCATTTATCAATAGTATGAAAAATATGTTTTATATCCGGATTTGGAGTTCTTGCTTCTTTCTTTGCTAGATCATCTATTATTTCTTCTAACAAAAATCGTTTTCTAGATAATTCGTTAGGTATTATTACTCTTTTTGTCATATTAATTTTCACCTTCTAAATTTAATATAGTTTATTTTAAAATTACAGTCAAGCAAAAAGAAGTGTTTGTACACTTCTTTTACGCTTCTTTCTTATCAAATCCATATTTCTTATTGAACTTGTCTACTTGCCCTTTTCTTCCTCCTAGAGTTTGCTTTCCAGTATAGAATGGATGACAATTAGAACATACTTCAACATTTATTGTATCTTTAGTAGACATTGTTTTAAATGTTGTTCCACATGAAGCACAAGTTACTGTAGATTCTACATAATTAGGATGAATATTCTTTTTCATTGTTCTCTCCTTCCGCCATGACTAATAAAAGTCATAGAAATAAATATCTTGTAGTATTATAACAAGAAATAATTTAATTTTCAACTATTTTTTTTGATTTTTATAATATTTTAATAGAAACAATATATTTACTATTTATCATTAATACATCATCAAGTGTTAAAAATACTTCTCCTAATTGAGCTGATACACTTGTCATAATTCCTTTTTCAGAAATAACACCTGGTATTGTTCCACCGCCTACAAAATAAGTAATTTCTACTTCCTTACCTGTTAATGATTTAAACATATAATCACCTCGTTATAATTATATATTTTAAATATATTTTTAGCAAGTTTTATTTAAAAAGATGAGTATTTTACTCATCTATTAATTCAATACTTGCTCCTACATTTTTTAATTTTTCTATTATATTATTATAGCCTCTTAAAATATATTTTGTATTATCTATAGTGGTTATACCTTCTGCTATTAACCCACATACTACTAGAGATGCTCCACCTCTTAAGTCTGTAGCTGAAACATCACTACCATGTAGAGGTGTTATTCCTTTTATAGTTGCTATTGTATTATCTTCTACTGTAATGTTAGCCCCCATTTTAACTGTATCTGGAATATTTTGGAATCTATTTTCCCAGATTGTTTCTTCTATTGTGCTTTCTCCTTCACATTGGGTTAAAAATGGTACTAATGGTTGTTGAAGATCAGTTGGAAAACCTGGATATACTTGAGTTGTTACATTTATTCCTTTATAATTTCTTGGCTCTTTTATATATATATAATCTTTACCTATAGTCATTTTTACTCCTGCTTCTTTTAATTTTGATGTTAAAGATTCAATATGACTAGGTATTAGATTAGTTAATCTTAATTTGTGACCTAGAAGAGATGCTATGATAAGGTATGTACCTGCTTCTATTCTATCTGGAATTACTTCATGAAAACTACTATGTAAGTAATCTACTCCTTCTATTGTAATAGTACTAGTACCTGCTCCTGTTATTTTAGCTCCCATACTATTTAAAAATGTTGCTATATTTACTATTTCTGGTTCTTGGGCAGCATTTTCTATTATTGTTTTACCTTTAGCTTTAGTAGCTGCTAGTATTATATTTATAGTAGCTCCCACACTTGGCATATCTAAATAGATATTATTTCCATTTAGTTCTTCGGCTTCTATAATAAAATGATTGTCTTTTTCTGTTATTTTAGCGCCTAATGATTCAAAACCTGCTAAATGTAAGTTTATTGGTCTTTCACCTATTACACAACCTCCAGGGAAGTATATATCTACTTTTTTGAACTTTCCTAATAGGGCACCCATGAAATAATAAGAGGCTCTTAATTTATTTGATAATTCTTCTGGGATTTCTTTGTTTTCTACGTTATTAGAATTTATTACTACTGTATTGTCTGTTCTTGCTATTTTAGCATTTAGATGTAATAGTATTTCTTCTAAGGCATCTACATCTGTAATATTTGGTACATTTGATATAGTTACTTGTTCATCACATAAAATTGATGCTGGTATTAATGCTACAACACTATTTTTAGCTCCACTTATTTCAATAGTACCTGTTAGTTCTTTTCTTCCTTCAATTCTTATTTTAGACATAATACTCCTCCTTAAAACATTTCAGTTTTATATTAATCTAATTTATGGGGGTTGTCAAGAATTTTTTAGATTGTGTAATAATAGACTGATAATATCAGTAAAATTATTCCGCCAAGTAAAGAACTTATTGGTCCTAGTTTTTTATTAATTTTATATCCTAATATTAGACCTATATAAGTAAATAGTGAACTTATTAAGGCAAAAATTATTGATACTTCTAAATAATTATTATTTATTATATTTATACCTATTCCTGTTGTGAAACTATCTATGCTAACCGATAATCCAAACAAAAGGAAACTTAGTATAGATATAGATAGTTTTTCTTCTTTATTTTTAAAACTTGAATATATCATGTCTATTCCTATTATCGTAAATATTATAGCTACTAATATATTAACTTTAAATGGTAGGAAATTTATTATTATTTTACCAAAATATAATCCTATTATGGGCATAATAAAATGATATATTCCTACAATTATAGATAATAATACTTTATTATTTTTGTTTATTGGTTCTAGTCCATATACTAGCGATAGAGAAAAAGCATCCATACTTAGGCTTATTCCTATAATTATAGTAGTTAAAAGAGTGTTCATAATATATTTCACCTATTTAATAATATTATGAACACTCTTTAAATAGACTAGAATATTTTATCTAGCATTTCTTTTATATAGAAAGTATATTCTATATCTTTAGTTTCTTCACTATCATCTGCTTCTAAAAGACATAATGGTGGAAATAGAACACACCACCAATTATCGCCACTACTTGAGCCTATATTAATAACTAAAGAATCGTAATACCCTTCAGGATAAATTACCGATTTATGTATTTTATCTGGGAAATAATTTGTTCCAAAATCTATAGTGAAATCTTTATTATAATTATTTTCTTTAAATAATGTTTTTATATCATTATTTATTTGATTTAGGTTATTATTTATTATGCCTTTTGCTTCTTCTATTGTTTTCGTATCTTTAAGTAAGGGGTAAGTATTTTTAGATAGATAATCTTTAACTTTAGCTTTCATTTCTAAATCA
>CACXFI010000002.1 GCA_902766875.1 uncultured Erysipelotrichaceae bacterium
AGAAAGTTCAGTTACTGAATATAAAGAAAATGTAGTAAAAATAACAAGAGATTCTAATACTAAGGCAATAATAGGTGAAAAAATAGAGAATTCTGGTAGTTGTAATACTAATTTAGATTTAGATATAACATCTGTTACTTCAGAGTCTAATAAAATAACGATAGGAGCAACTTGTAGTAAAAATGGAACTGTATTAAATAGTGATAAAATAAAATATAGTAAAAATAATATTGATTATCAGAATAGTAATGTATTAACAGGATTAAGTGCAAATACTGTATATGATTATTATGTAAAATGTAGTGATGGAAATGATACTGTAATAAAGGTAGGTACTGCCTATACAGCTAATTTTGGAACAATAACAATTAATGTAGATGATAGTAGTTGTGCATCACAAAAAGAAGTAACATTATCAAATAATAATACTAGTACAGGTGATATATATTATAAATTAGGGAAGAATGGAAGATGGAATAATTATATTAATGGATTTACAATAAGAAAGAATACAACAATATATGCAGCTCATAAAGTAAATAATACATATGTAAATGTAGTGACAAAAGTAGTAACGAATATAGATAATGGACATATAAAGATAATGAGCCATAATGTAAGTGATATAACAACAAGTAGTGCAAAGATAAATTATACAGTAGATAAAAGTAGTATATGTTCTAGAAATTATAGTTATACTTGTAAATATAGAAAAGTTGGAGATACTAATTGGACACTAGTAGATTCATCAAAAGTAAGCAATAGTAGTTGTGAATTAAGTGGATTAAGTTTTGGAACAAGGTATGAATATTTAGTAAGAGTTGAAAATACTAAAACAGGAGTTTTTGATGAAGTTACTAATACTATGAATACACATGGTAAATTATATATTACATATAATGCCAATGGTGGTACTTTTGTAGAAACTACTGATAATAGAGCTAAGGGATATGGATGGAATAGTACAACAGGGGATATAACTATAAATGGTAATATTTATAAAGAAACATATAATTATGGTGATTCACTTGATAGTTCTGGATTATCAAACTATAATAATCCTGCTTATATAAATATAACAAGAACAAATTATATAGTACCTAGTGGTAAGCACTGGAAATGTTTAAGTGGATGTACTACTGTAGGTGCTACATATGATCAATCTAGTTTAAATCCTTCTTATAAAGTATCAGATTTCTGTGATGTATCAGGTAGTAACTGTACCATAAAATTAGGTGTTAATTGGGTTAGTGTTCCTGTAATTACTAAGATTGAGAATTCTAGTGGTGGAAATTGGACTAATGATAAAGCAACTTTAAAAGTGTATATAACTTCTGCCGTTTCTATAACTTCAATTAAATATAGTTATAATCAATCAACTTGGTATGATGCTGATATGTCTAAATATAATGCTAATACTGGTATTTATCAATCAGATTGGACTGTAGAAAGAAATTCGACTGTTTATTTTAAAGCTGTTGATGAAAATGGTTCTGAATCTAATATTAAATCTACTAGTGTTAAAATTGACACTACAGCTCCAAGATTAATTGTTACTATGCTACATAAAAATAGTTATGCTGATGCTGGAATTAAAGAATGTGAAAGTAGTGAATGTGTAAATAATACTTGGATGAATCAGGGAGTTATAATATATTTTACTGCTATTGATAGTGGAGGTAGTGGTTTAGTAGATACTGCTAATATGGGATATAATCATGTAGGATATACAACTCTAGATACTACTATAGCTGGTAATTTATCTTTAGAAATTGACTCTGATGGTAATTTTAGTAAAGAAATATTATCAGATGGTTATAGATACTTAGAGGTTACAGTTAGTGATAATGCAGGTAATAGTATTTTAAGAAAAATAAAATTTAAGATTGATACTACAGCTCCTTCTCTTTCATATACTGGTAAAACAGGTTGCGATGATTGGGGATGTTATATGAATTTTTCTTGTGATCCAGGAATAAGTGGTTTAAAAGAAATGGACTCTAAAGATTCTGAAGGTGCTCATATTCATGGAACTGATATGCCTTGGAAACATTATTTTGGTTATGGTAATGGTACAGTAACAGTTACTTGTACTAATAACGCTGGTTCTTCTAGAAAAGGAACATTTAGAAGAAGTACTTCTATAAATAATACGACTACTTCGGGTTGCTGTTATTCAACAAAAGGTACTTATGTTGATGGGTATCAAACTACTAATATTTGTGCTGGTGGTACTACTGTATGTGGTGGAAGCCATTATAGATATACTGGATGTAGTTACTCAAACAAAAATGGAAGAAGATATGTTAGTTATTATGAATGGTATTCTTGTACTTCTACTAGTTCTTATACTGAAACTAATGAATCATTTACTTTAAATTAATAATTATTAGAGATTAGTTTTAACTAATCTCTTTTTATGTTATAATATTATAGAGTTTTGAGAGAGATAATAGGGTGATATAATGGATTCTAGTAAGATAAGGAATTTTAGTATAATAGCTCATATTGATCATGGTAAGAGTACTTTAGCTGATAGAATATTAGAATATACTGGTACTGTAGATAAGAGAGATATGCAAGATCAATTATTAGATAGTATGGATATTGAAAGAGAAAGAGGTATAACTATTAAATTAAATGCTGCTAGGATTAATTATAATGGTTATGTATTGAATCTTATAGATACTCCAGGTCATGTTGATTTTTCTTATGAAGTATCTAGGAGTTTAGCTGCTTGTGAAGGAGCTATATTAGTAGTAGATGCTAGTCAGGGGATAGAAGCTCAAACTTTAGCTAATGTATATTTAGCTATTGATAATAATTTAGAGATAATACCTGTAATTAATAAAATAGATTTACCTAATGCTGATATAGAGTTAAGAACTCAAGAATTAATAGATACTTTTGGATTTAAAAAAGATGAAATTATATTAACTAGTGCTAAGACTGGGGAAGGTATTGATAAATTAGTAGATGCTATTATAAATAGAATACCTGAACCTAAAATTGTAGAAGATAAGTTAAAATGTTTAGTTTTTGATAGTTATTTTGATCCTTATAAAGGTGTTGTTGCTTTAGTTAGAGTAGTATCTGGGACTTTATCTAATAAAGATAAGATAAGGATGTTTACTACTAAATCTTCTTACGATGTTGTAGAATTAGGATATCATAATCCTAAGGAAGTTAAAGTAGATAAATTGTATCCTGGTGAGGTAGGATATGTGACAGCTTCTATTAAGAGTATAGAGGATGTTAAAGTAGGAGATACTATTACTTTAGATAATGATCCTTGTAAGGAGCCATTATCGGGATATAAACCTATGAAACCTATGGTGTTTTGTGGATTATATCCAATAGATTCTAAGAAATATCCGGCTTTAAGAGAAGCTTTAGAAAAATTAAAATTAAATGATGCATCTTTAACTTTTGAGCCAGAAACATCTACTACTTTAGGATTTGGTTTTAGAACAGGATTTCTTGGAATGTTACATATGGAGATAATAGTAGAGAGAATAGATAGAGAATTTAATATAGATATAGTAGCTACTGCTCCATCTGTTATATATGAAATAAATATGACTGATAATAGTACTATATATATAGATAATCCTAGTAAGATGCCAGAAAAAGTTAAGATTAAGAATATTAAAGAACCATATGTTAAATGTAATATCTTTGTACCAAATAATTATGTGGGTAGTATTATGGAATTATGTCAAAATAAAAGAGGTACTTATATAGGTATGACTTATATGGATAAAACTAGAGTAAATATTCAATATGAGCTTCCTTTATCAGAAATAGTATATGATTTTTTTGATAAATTAAAATCTAGTACTAAGGGATATGCATCTTTTGATTATGAATTAATAGGTAATAAAGAAAGTGATTTAGTAAAGATGGATATATTATTAAATGGTGATCAAGTTGATGCTTTAAGTATTATAGTTCATAGAGATTTTGCTTATAATAGGGCTAGAATAGTGGTGGATAATTTAAAGAAGATTATTCCTAGACAGATGTTTGAAGTACCGGTACAAGCTGTTATTGGTAGCAAAGTAATAGCAAGATCAGATATAAAGGCTATGAGAAAGAATGTTTTAGCTAAATGTTATGGTGGAGATATAACTAGAAAGAGAAAGTTATTAGAAAAACAAAAAGAAGGTAAGAAGAAAATGAAACAAATAGGTCATGTTGAAATACCTAGTGAAGCTTTCTTATCTGTTTTAAGTACTAATGAAATAGAAGAAAAATAAAAAAATTGGTGGTTTTGTGAAGAAAATATTTTATGATGAGAATGGTAATAGTATTGATATAGGCGTTAGAGATTTATTAAAAAAAGGAATTGGTACTAAGGTTTATAAAACTAGTGATAGTGAGTGTTTAAAAATTTTTACTAATCCTTTTGATGACTTAGATATGTTTAAGACATTAGCTAAATTAGATGTAGATAATTTTTATAAAATAACTAAACTATTATATGATAAAGATAATAATTTTATAGCTTACACTGCTAAGTTTTATCAAAAAGAAGATATAGATATACTTACTATGCCAATAGATTATACTATAGAAAATATGAAAAGATTATATA
Organism: uncultured Erysipelotrichaceae bacterium; assembly: GCA_902766875.1. GTDB lineage: Bacteria > Bacillota_I > Bacilli_A > RF39 > UBA660 > RUG11215. The sequence goes on from CACXFI010000002.1 coordinate 4,598, forward strand.
TAGTAAGTGATATGTTAAGTGATAATAAAATTGAAATAGAAGATTTGCATCACGAAAATGTTATTTTAAATAGTAAAGATATTATAATTATTGATGCAGATAGATATGTTTCTAATATTGGTGAAGATTGTCGTGAATATAATAGAAGATGTATTAATAGTTTATTTAATTTATTATATATGGTGTCCCCTAGTATTAATTTTTTATCAAATAATAATGGTTATTTAGATTGTATGAAATATATAAGAGAATTGTTTATTAAAGAAAATAATCCGGATATTGTTTATAAGAAACTTTGTAAATATAAAAGACCATTTGATTATTTGAGGGATAAATAGGTGATATTATGAATAGAGAATTATATACTGAAGATGGTAATATCTGTATTTATAATATTAAAGAAAGAATTGGTTCAGGTGGAGATGGTAAAATATATTTACTTAATAATGGGAATTGTTTAAAGATATTTAGAAGCCCTCATTTTGAGTGTGCAAGAAATATTATAAATATTATTAGTGATTTGAATATAGATGGTATGTATCGTATATATAATCTTTTATATAATGATAAAAAAGAATTTGTTGGATACGAAATGAAATATTATAAAAAAGGCGATATAGATATACTTACTATGCCTATGGATTATACTATTGATAATTTAATTAAATTATATAACCTAGCTGATATTTTTGGGGAATATAATATAGTTATGCATGATTTATTATGTATTAATATAATTTTAGATAATAATGGAATAACTGTTATAGATGCAGATAGTTATTATTTTGATAAGCATGGAACAAAGGATCATAATAAAAGTATAGTTAATAGTTTATTTAAGGATTTATATCATAAATCTTTAGAGTATAATCATAATATTGTTACTACTGAAACTACTAAAAATGTAGAAAACTTATTTATAGGTGGTAATGTAGATTGTGTTTATAAAAAGTTAAAAAAGTATAAATATCCTGTAGATTATTTAAGAAAAAATAATAATAATGTGTTATAATTTATTGTGCATGAAAAGAAAGAAGTGGTATTATGAATTTACCTAATTTAAAAGAAGCTCGTATTAGGACTAAGGATAAAGTAGAAGTAAAAAGAGATGAATATAAGGTTTCTGATATAGTTAAAAATTATTTTAAAGATAAGAAATATCTTGTGATTACATATGGATGTCAGATGAATGTTCACGATAGTGAGAATTTTAAAGCGATTATGGAAGACATGAATATGATAGAAACTGATAGTATGGAAGATGCTGACTTAATACTTTTAAATACTTGTGCTATCAGAGAAAATGCCCACAATAAAGTTATGGGTATGTTAGGTAGAATTAAACATTTAAAGGAAGAAAAAAAAGATATTATAACTATCTTAGCAGGATGTATGGCCCAAGAAGAAATAATAACTAATGAAATAAAATCTAAATATAAATGGGTAGATTTAGTAATAGGTACTCATAATATTCATAAATTACCTTTATATTTAGAAACAGTTATTAAGGAACATAAACAAGATATAGAAGTGTTTAGTATCGAAGGGGATATAATAGAAGGAATTCCTAGTAAAAGAGATTCTAAATATAAAGCTTGGGTAAATATTATGTATGGTTGTGATAAGTTTTGTACTTATTGTATAGTTCCTTATACTAGGGGAAAACAAAGAAGTAGATTACCTGAAGATATAATTAATGAGGTAAAAGAATTAAAAGAAAATGGATATAAAGAAGTAACTTTATTAGGACAAAATGTTAATGCTTATGGAAAAGACTTAGATATAGACTATACTATGGCTAATTTGTTAGAAGATACAGCTAAAACAGGTATAGATAGAATTAGATTTGTTACATCTCATCCTTGGGATTTTACAGATGATATGATAGATATAATAGCAAAATATTCTAATATTATGCCATATATTCATTTGCCTCTACAATCAGGAAGTACTAAGATATTAAAAGCTATGGGAAGAAGATATACTAAAGAAGAATATATAACATTATTTAATAAAATAAAAGAGAGAATACCTAATGTTAGTATAACTACTGATATTATAGTAGGATTTCCTAATGAAACAGATGAAGATTTTCAAGATACCTTAGATCTAGTTAATATGCTAAAATATGATTTAGCTTATACTTTTATATATTCTCCTAGAGAAGGTACTCCTGCTAGTAAGATTAAAGATACTATACCATTATCTATAAAAAAAGAAAGATTAGCTAAATTAAATAAATTAATAAATAAATATGCTTTAGAAAATAACAAGAAATATAAGGATAAAGTAGTAGAAGTATTAATAGAAGGATATGCTGACAAAGATAATAAATTAATGGGATATACTGATACTATGAAATTAGTTAATGTAGATGGTAATGAAAATAATATAGGTAAGATAGTTAAAGTAAAAATAACAGATGTTAAGACATGGAGTATGGACGGAAAAATAGTTGATTGAAAATAAAAAAGTATTTTAGTTAAAGATAAAACAATAAAAAATACAAGTAATTATTTATACTTGTATTTTTTGTTATAATTTTCTATATAATCCTATAGCTTTTCCTAGTATAGTAACACTTTTTAAGATAATAGGTTCCATATAATCATTTTCTGGTTGTAATCTAAAGTAGTCTTTTTCTTTAAAGAATCTTTTTAATGTTACTTCATTATTATCATTCATAGCTACTACTAAATCACCATTCTTAGCAGTATTTTTTCTTTCTACTACAACGATATCTCCATCATGAATGCCTATATTAATCATAGAGTCTCCATTTACTTCTAAGGTAAATACTTCTTTTCTTTTAGGTATTAAATAGCTAGGTAATGAAAAATATTCGTTAGGTACTTCTATAGCTTCGATTGGAGATCCTGCTGTTACTTTACCTAAGAAAGGTACTTCAACAATATTTTTAGTAATATTCTCATATTCATTAGGAACTAATAATTCAATAGCATGGTTGCTATTAGGGCTTCTTTTTAAGTATCCTTTATTAATTAAGTTATTAACATGAACATGAACAGTTGCAGGGCTACTTAAACTAAGAGCTTTACAAATTTGTCTAATTGAAGGTGGGTATTTATTTTCAGCATGAAATTTTTTGATGAAATCTAATATTTCATTTTGTCTACCAGTTAGTTTTTGTTTCATATTATTACCTTCTTTCTAGGTTAATAATATCATATGATTGTTTGTTTGTCAAACATATGTTTATGATTATTTGGCTTTGATTCCTTGGTAAGTATTTCTTTTTACCATTTCTTTATCTATATCATTGAGTAGGCAAAATTTTTTTAATAACCAGGTTGGTTCTATTAATTCTTTGGGATCAGGATCAGCTGTTATTCTATGAATAACTATTTCACTTCTTAATAATTCTAATTGTTTAATAACTATATCTATGTATTCTTCTTTTGTAAGAATATGGAATTTATCTTTATTATACATATCAGCTAATTTAGTATCTTTAATTATGTTTAACATATGTATCTTAATTCCTTGAATATCTAGTTTATTTAAGTGTTTAACTGTATCTAACATCATTTCTTCTGTTTCATATGGAAGGCCATTGATGATATGAACAATAACATTAATATTCCTTTCTCTTAGTTTTTTAACCATATCATCAAATTGCTCTAGAGTATGACATCTATTTATTAAATTAGAAGTTGATTCATGGATAGTTTGTAATCCTAATTCTACTATTAAATAAGTTCTTTTATTTAAATCTTCTAAATAATCTAAGCATTCATCGGTTATAGAATCTGCTCTAGTAGCGATAGATAGACCTATGACATTATCTAATTTAAGTAGTGGCTCATATTTTTCTTTCAATACGGAAACTGGGGCATAAGTATTAGTTCTTGCTTGAAAATAAGCTATATATTTACTGTTAGGCCATTTTTTATCTGTAACACTTTTAACTTTATTAAATTGGGTAATTAAATCTTCATGAATATCTCCACCAAATTCGCCACTACCTGTTTTAGAACAATAAATGCATCCTCCATATCCTAAGGTTCCATCTAAATTGGGACAAGTAAAGCCTCCATTTAGACTTACTTTGAATACTTTAGAATTAAATTTATTTTTAAAATAATAATTTAGGGTATGATATCTTTTGTTATCTAATGTATATTTAAACATAATATTACTTCCTTTTTAGATATCTTAACATATAAATACTATTAAGTCTAATTTATTTACATATAATTTGGTATGAAAATAAAAATAGAGTTTCATTATACATATTTAATTATGGTATTAGGATTTGTATTGACTGGTAGTTTTAGAAATATAATAATTTTAACTAGTATAATATTAATTCATGAATTAGGTCATTATCTAGCTAGTATAATAACTAATATAAAAGTGGATAAAATAATTATTTATCCATATGGAGGACTAACTAGAATAAATGATAAGATAAATATAAGTATTAATAGAGAATTATTAGTATCTATTAGTGGAATTATATTTCAAAGTATTTATTATTATATAATTATTAATATGAATATATTTAGAACTAGTACAATAGAATTATTTAACCTATATCATTATAGTATTCTATATTTTAATATACTACCTATATATCCATTAGATGGTTCTAAGATAATTGATTTATTACTTAGTAAGATAATACCTTATAGAATATCTAATATTATAACTATAATAATATCTATAATTATGATAATTATAATTAGTAGCATAAATATATTTATTACGTATAATTATACTTATATAATTATTTTATTTATCTTATCATATGATATATATAAATTTATTAGAGAATTAGATTATTTATATAATAGATTTTTATTAGAAAGATATTTATATGATATAAAATATAAGAAGATTAGTATTATTAAAAATAAGAATAATATGTTTAAGAATAGAAGTCATATAATTAATAATAAAAAAGAAGAGTTAGTATTAAAGAAAATGTTTGACAATAGGTAGGAAATATGTTAAAATTGTATTGTTTTTTAAGACCTCAAGTTGATTTACAACCGCACGGAAAAGGTAAGAGAAAGAGTATATTACCACCTTTAGATGGCGAGTCTTAAAACAATAAATAGAGGAGGTATAAATAAATGAAAGCTATTATCGAAACTGGCGGTAAGCAATACCATGTAGCTGAAGGAGATACAATCTTCGTTGAAAAACTAGATGTAGAAGAAGGAAAAAAGGTTGTATTTGATAAAGTTCTTATGGCAAATGGTGTAGTAGGAAATCCTTATGTTAAGGGTGCTACAGTTGAAGGTGAAGTTGTAAAGAATGGTAAAAGTAAAAAAATAACAATCTTTACTTATGTTCCTAATAAAAAATCTACTAGAAAAAAACAAGGACACCGTCAACCATATACAAAAGTAGAAATTAAAAAAATAAAGTAGGTTTTTATGATTAAGGTTAAATCTTATATAAAGGATAATAAATTAGTTAGGATTTCTATTAATGGTCATGCTAATTATAAAGATTATGGTAATGATATAGTTTGTGCTAGTGTTAGTAGTATAGCATTATGTACTATAAATGCTATTTATTCATTTACAGATAAGTCTATAGATGTTAAAGAAAATAGTGGTAGTTTAGATATAAATATTTTAGATCAAGATGAGATAACTGTAAAATTACTTGATAATATGATTAGGTGTTTGGCTGATATAGAAAAAGATTATCCTTCTAATATTAAATTAAGTAAGGAGGAATAAACGTGAAGTTTTTAAAGTTAAATATACAATTATTTGCTCATAAAAAAGGACAATCATCTACAAGTAACGGAAGAGATTCTGCTGGTAGAAGATTAGGAGCAAAAGCTAGTGATGGTGAATATGTAACTGCAGGTTCAATTATTTATCGTCAAAGAGGAACTAAAATTCATCCGGGTAAAAATGTAGGAAGAGGTACTGATGATACTTTATTTGCTACAATGTCTGGATATGTAAAATATAGTCATTTAGGAAAAGATAGAAAACAAGTTAGTGTTAATGAAACTAGATAGTTATCTATCTTTTTTTTGAAAAATTTTAAATTTTACTAGACATATTAATAAATATATGGTAATATTAATATTGTCGATGGACCCTTAGCTCAGTTGGTTAGAGCATCCGGCTCATAACCGGGCGGTCATAGGTTC
>CACXFI010000003.1 GCA_902766875.1 uncultured Erysipelotrichaceae bacterium
ACCTTGTTTAACATTATTCTTATATATTTCATAAGTATTGTTAGATACTTTTCTAGTATTACTATCTTCATTAATTACTAATTTATCTTCTACTTCTACATTAGTACCATCTACCATTACATGAGCCAATTTATCATTAGTTAAAATACTAGTTCCATTCAAAGTAGCTTCAGCATATCCTTGATAACTAGAATTATTACTATAATGATCATCATTAGTAATAGCAGGTATTTCTACTGTAGGCTTTTCAAATTCTAATGTTAATGTTTTATTAGTTTCATCCTTATAATAAGGGTTATCATCATTAACTGTAGTAGTTAATGTAGCATTATCATTAGTATACATACTACCATGGTAATCATCTTTAGCTCTAACCTCATATGATAGTTCATAATCAGTTCCAGCATTAATATTACCAATAGTCCATGTTAAAGTAGTAGTACCATCAGAATTCTCTGTTACTACAACTCCTTGTTCTTCTAAACTAGCTTTAGAATTAGCAGTTAATTCAAAATCAGCAGGTATAACATCTGTTACACTACTATTTTTACCTATTAGATTTTGAGTAGCTTCTGCTATTGTATCAAATTGTTCTTTTAATGCATCACCATCTAAAGCAGTTAAATTCTTATAAACTGGTGTTGCACCTTCAGCACTAACAGGATTAACTCCTGCTAATATTGTTGCAGCTTCACTTTCATTACCAAAAGTAATTGTATAAACATCAGCATTTGTAAAGTTAGATTTTAATGAATCTAATTCAGCTTTAGCAGCTTCTGATGGTCTAACTGATGCACTTTTTCCACTAGCACATCTATAGTCATTATCACGTTCAGCTTCATAACAAATATCATAAGCATTATTGTTATAACCAGTTCCACCTGTTTCTTCTGTAGTTACTGCAGTATATTCATAATGACCTGAGAAAAATCCATCTGACACCCAACGTCTATCATAAGAAATTTTAGTATAATTAAAGTAAGTTGGAACACCATCTGTTAGTATAATAACTAATTTCTTAGCATCACTTCTACCATTAGATAGTATTTCATTAGCTTTAGCAATACCTGATTGAAGATTAGTAGCACCTTTTGCTGTTAAATCATCTATAAAATCAAGTGCTGTTTCTTTATTATCTGTTAATGATTGAGAATTTTTAACATCATCACCATATTCTACTAATCCAATTTTAACATTACCTTTATCATCCATTATAGTATTTATAAATGAAGTAGCACTATTTTTTAGAAGAGTTATTCTTCTTTCACTATCTTTATTAGTAGATTTACCATTAGCATCCCACTTCATACTACCAGAACCATCTAGTACTAATACTATATCTACTTTATCTGTAGAGTGTTCATCATAGTTATATGAATTAGCATTAACATCTAATGTTACTTTAGCATAACGTCCTTTCTCTAGATTTTCGCTATTGTAATCAGATTCTTCTGATTCATAGACTTTTGTTGCAGTTTTAGTAAGATTAATCTTACCAGGGTTTTCAACTTCAGCTGTTACAAGTAGTGCTGCACCTACCATAGCAACTAAAGCTAAAACCATATTACGTATTTTGTGATTCTTTAATGATTTTATCATTAGTTTCCTCCCCCTATCACCTTTTAGGGCCGCAATTTCCCTAAAGTTGTCTTATTATTCTAATGTTTTTTAGAAAAAAGTCAATACTTTTAAAAAGATTGGTTATTTTTTCTTCTATACTTATTATTTGACAATAATTAAATATTTTACTAATAATTAACATTCTTATTTCGACATATTACACTTAAACTTTAAATTTGTTTACAAATTAAGTTTACAAAGATAAAAATTAATCTATAATTAACCATAACTCTTTATTTATCAAGACTTTACATTAAAAATATGTAAAATTTAATGATATCTTACACTAAAAATGTATGATATAATATATTTAAGGAGGTAATAATGACTAAAAAAATACTATATTTATTATTAATACTAATAATATTTATCATAGGAATAATATTTTTTGCTAAAAATAATAATAACATTGAAACTAACAATACAGAAACTAGCAACAATAAAAAAGAAACTAGCAACAATAAAAAAGAAATAAATAATTACAAAGAAGAGGATAATAACATAATGAATAATAATTTAAAAATAGAAATAAATAATAAAGAATATATTATCAATATAGAAAATAATGATACTACAAATGAATTAATAAAATTATTACCATTAGAATTAGATATGAAAGATCTAAATAATAATGAAAAATATATTTATTTAAATAACAATCTACCTACTAACGAATATAATCCCAATTATATTAATAAAGGTGATGTTATGTTATTTGGAAATAATTGTCTAGTTATATTCTATAAATCTTTTAATACTTCTTATAGTTATACTAAAATAGGACATATAGATAACTTAGATGATTTAGATAATAATAATATAACTATTAAAATATATAGATAGGAGGAATATTATGAATAAAATTTTAGTTAGTTATTTTTCAGCTAGTGGAGTAACAAAAAAAGTTGCTAATAAATTAGCAACTATATTAGAAGGAGATTTATTTGAAATAGAACCAGTAGATAAATATACAGATGAAGATTTAGATTGGACAGATAAAAATAGTAGATCAACTATTGAAATGCAAGATAAATCTTTTAGACCACCAATCAAAAATAAAGTAAATAATATAGAAGAATATAATACTGTAGTAATTGGATTTCCTGTATGGTGGTATACAGCACCTACTATTATTAATACTTTTATTGAAGAAAATAATCTAGATAATAAAAATATTTATATTTTTGTAACATCAGGTAGTTCTTCCTTTGGTGGTAGTCTAAAAGATTTAAAATCTACTTATCCTAATCTTAATTTTGTAAATGGCAAAAGATTTACAACTAGTACTTCAGATGATGAATTAAAATCTTTATTAAACTAAAAAGAGTGAAATATCACTCTTTTTTTAAATCTTCTCTAAAACTCTTTAATTCTTTAATAAAAGCATCATCATCTTCTTCTTTAGTTATATTATATATCTTATCTTTATTACTCATAAGTTCTCTATAACTTATTATAGCTTGTTCTTCTTCCTCTTCTTCATATCTAGTAAGTTCAATAGGCTTATTATTAACAGCATTCTCTAATCTCTTCACTATCTCTTCTACATTATTAGAAGATTTATTATCATTAATAGTAATTTTTTTATCATTGTTATCTTTAGTACCTCTTTTTATATAATCATTAAGATTCATTTTCATTTCTTTTATAGTAGAATTATTATTAATATTTATGGGTGAAGTAGTTGTTTTTATATCCTTTAATATATTTTTTTGATAAGGTCTTAAATTTTCAAAACTATTTATCTTTTCTTCCTTATTTCTTGAACTACCTAATATATAATTAGTTCTTGGTATTTTCATATTTTTAATTTCTTTATCTACATCATCATTATAAACATTATTACTTAATTTACTAGTCAATAATTCTTCTGTAGTTTTTTCTATTTTTATTTTTAATTCTTTATTATTTTTATATAATTTTATAACTACTAAGATAAGCAACAAAAAGAAGAGTATAAATAAAATTATAATTAATTTTTCATCAAATGTTAATTTATTTATCTCTTCTATATATATCATGATGTCACCTCTTACTACAGATATTTAATATACTAGCTATAAAAATAGCAGCTGTTTCTACTCTTAATATTCTATTACCAAAAGATACCGGTATATACCCACTAGAAATTAATTTTTCTTCTTCATTACTAGATATACCGCCCTCTGGCCCTATAACAAATATTATTCTATCACATTTAGAAATTTTTTCTATATAATTAACTAGTAAATTATCTTCTTCTATAGTACTACAGACATATTTATCATTATAATCTAATTTTAATAATTCAGATATAGTCATCTGATTAGTTATTTCTGGAATAATATTTCTATGTGATTGTTCACTAGCTTCTTTACATATACTATTCCATCTTTCTAATTTCTTTTTATATTTATTATCATCTAATTTAACAATACTTCGTTCCATTTTTAAAGGTATTATTCTTTTTACACCTAATTCTGTTAATTTTTGAAGTATTAAATCCATTTTTTGTTCTTTTACTAACCCTATCGCTATAGTAACATCCAAGTCCATCTCATTATCTTCATCTTGTATTTCCAATATTTTAATATTAAAAGAATCTAGATTATCTATTTCACATAAATAATTAATTTTATTATAGATAACTTCTATTTTATCCCCTATTTTCATTCTCATTACTTTCTTTATGTGATGTATATCAGATTCTTTTAATATTAATTTATCATTATCTTTATTTATAGCAAAATATCTTTGCATTAATTACTATCTACAAACCTATTAAATTTTTTAAATTCTGAACCAATTTCTAGATCTGTACTATCTAATGATTCAAACAATCTCTTTTGATCTCTTGATAATTTAGATGGAATAATTACTTTAGCTACTACGTACATATCTCCTTTTCTATGATTAGAGACATTTTCTATACCTTTGCCTTTTAATCTTAATTTATCACCAGTATTAGTACCAGGGCTAATAGATAATACTACATTACCATAAATAGTAGGTATTTCTTTTTTACATCCTAATACTGCTTCTGTAATAGTAAGTGGTACTTCTAAATAGATATCATCATCTACCCTTTCATACATATCATGATCCATTACTGTAAATTCTATATATAAATCTCCTGGATTACCACCATTAATACCAGCTTCACCCTTACCAGCTACTCTAAGTCTATTTTCTGTATCAATACCTGCAGGTACTTTAACACTTATAGTCTTATTAGTTCTAACTTTACCATTACCATGACATTTATTACAAATTCTCTCAAAACTAGTTCCTGTTCCGCCACATTTACGACAAGTAGTTTTAGTTAAGAATGATCCAAACATAGTTCTTTGTTCAGATGTTATAGTCCCACTGCCATGACAATCAGAACAAGTAGTAGCATTAAATCCACCCTTACCATCACAATCTGGACATATATCATCAACATCTATTTTTATATCTTTTTTACAACCAAATACAGCTTCTTCAAAAGATATTTTCATCCTATATAAGACATCACTACCGCGTCTTGGCCCATTAGAACTTCTTCTATTTCCTGAAGAAAATCCAAAGCCTGAAAATATATCATCAAAAATATCAGACATATTGCCAAAATCAAATCCTTCAAAACCAGAAAATCCTCCACTAGCATTAGTAAATGCACTATGACCAAATTGATCATATTGTTTTCTTTTATTAGGATCAGATAATACAGCATAAGCTTCTTGGGCTTCTTTAAATTTTTCTTCCGCATCAGGTTCTGTTGAAACATCAGGATGATATTTTTTAGCTAATTTTCTAAATGCTGATTTAATTTCAGAATCAGTAGCAGTTTTACTAACCCCTAGGACTTCATAATAATCTCTTTTATCCATTACTTACTCCTTTCATACATACGTAAAGATAGAAGTCCTAATTTAGAACTTCTATCTAAATTATATATATTATTATTTTTCTTCAAATTCAGCATCTACTGTATTATCATCATTCTTAGATTCTTCACCAGCTTGTGCATTCTTCATCATATCTTCCATATTTGGAGCTTGTCCTCCATTAGCTTTAGCTGCTTCTTCATATACCTTAGTAGCAAGTTCATTAGCTTTAGCTAATAATTTATCTCTAGACTCTTTAATCTTATCAACTTCATCAGTTTCTAATGCTTTCTTAGTCTCTTCTACCAATTTTTCAGCTTCTTCTTTATCTTTACTATCTACTTTATCACCTAAATCTTTAATAGCTTTCTCAGTCATAAAGATAGTTTGTTCTGCATCATTCTTAGCATCAGCTAATTCTCTTTTCTTATCGTCTTCTTCTTTATTAGCTTCAGCTTCTTTTCTCATCTTTTCTATTTCTTCATCACTTAAAGTATTAGTAGCTGTAATAGTAATAGATTGTTCCTTATTAGTACCTAAATCCTTAGCTTTTACATTAACAATACCATTAGCATCTATATCAAAAGTTACTTCTATTTGAGGAACTCCTCTAGGTGCTGGAGGTATATTAGTAAGTTGGAAATTACCTAATGTCTTATTATCAGCTGCCATTGGTCTTTCACCTTGTAATACATGAATATCTACAGCTGGTTGATTATCTGCAGCAGTTGAGAATACTTGACTTTTACTAGTAGGTATAGTAGTATTTCTTTCTATTAATACAGTCATTACTCCACCTAATGTTTCAATACCTAATGATAATGGTGTAACATCAAGTAAAACTATATCATTAACATCTCCTTGTAATACTCCACCTTGAATAGCAGCTCCCATAGAAACTACTTCATCAGGATTAACACCCTTAGATGGTTCTTTACCAGTTTCTTTCTTAACTAATTCTTGAACCATAGGAATACGAGTAGATCCACCTACTAATATTACTTTATTAATATCTTTAGTAGATAATTTAGCATCTTTTAAAGCCTTTTGTACAGGTTCTTTAGTACTTTCTACTAAATCTCTAATTAAATCTTCAAACTTAGCTCTAGTTATATCTATTTCAAAGTTTACAGGAGCTCCATCTACTTGAGCTATAAATGGTAAAGATACATTAGTAGTAGTCATACCACTTAAATCTTTCTTAGCTTTTTCAGCAGCCTCCTTAATTCTTTGCATAGCCATCTTATCATCTTTTAAGTCAACATTTTCTTGTTTCTTAATTTCTTCTACTATATAATCAACTAATCTATTATCAAAGTCATCTCCACCTAAATTATTATTACCAGATGTAGATAATACTTCAAATACTCCATCTCCAAGTTCTAGAATAGATACATCAAATGTACCTCCTCCTAAATCATATACTAATATCTTTTCATTAGTATCTTGCTTATCTAGTCCATAAGCTAAAGCAGCCGCTGTAGGCTCATTTATAATTCTTTCTACTTCTAATCCAGCTATCTTACCAGCATTCTTAGTAGCTTGTCTTTGAGAATCATTAAAGTATGCTGGTACAGTTATAACAGCTTTAGTAACTTTTTCCCCCAAATACGCTTCAGCCGTATTTTTTAAATCTCCCAAAATCATGGCACTAACTTCTTCAGGAGTATACTCCTTACCATTAGCTTTAACTTTCTTCTTAGTACCCATTAATCTCTTAATAGAACTAATTGTCTCTGGATTAACAACAGCTTGTCTTTTAGCTTTTTCACCAACTATCATTTCTCCATTTTTAAATGCTACTACAGATGGAGTAGTTCTACCTCCTTCTGCATTAGCTATAACCTTAGCTTCTCCCCCTTCATATACACTTACACAACTATTAGTTGTTCCTAAATCAATACCTATAATTTTACTCATTATTATCACCTTTCTCTTTATTATCTTCTTCTATATATATTTGATATTCTACATCTTCACCATCATTATTATAATGGATAGTAATATCATCTTTATTTTCAGCTTTAATCTTTAACATTAACCATTCACCTTCACCATACTAGGTCTAATTACCTTATCTTTATACATATACCCTTTTTGTAATACTTCTAATACTACACCTTCAGGTTTAGATTCATCATGTTCAGTAAGTACTGCATGATGATACGTAGGGTCAAATTCTACCCCATCAGCTTTTATTTCTTTAACCTCATACTTTTCTAATAACCCTAAAGTATTAGTATAAATAATTTTAAATCCCTCTAAGAATTTAGATACTTCATCAGATAAATCATTATCATCCATCTTAATAGCTCTCTCAAAATTATCAATTATCGGTAAAAAGTCTTTAACTATATCTTCTTCTGAGTATTTTAACATCTTAGATATTTCTTCTTCTTTTCTCCTCTTATAATTTTGAAGATCAGCTTGATTTCTTAAAAAAGCCTCTTGTAATTCACTAATTTTCTTCTTAGCTTCTTCTAATTCCTTATTATCATGACACTTACAATCATCATTACAATGACATTCATTATCACAAGTACATTCCTTACCTTCTTGGCATCCACATTCACAATCTTGAGAACAATTACATTTCTTTTCTTCTTTTATTTCTTTATTTTTTTTATTACTCTTACTCATTATTTCCTCTTTTCTATTTATTATCTAAATTATTCTTAATATAATCTAATAATGATACCACTCTATCATATTCCATTCTCTTAGGCCCTATTATCGCTATAGTACCTTCTTCTCCATTATAATTATATTTAGTCTTTATAATAGATACATCATCAGAAAATTCATTATCTTTTCCTATATATATATTAATACCATTATCTTTTTCTTCAGTTATACTAGAAACATCATCAAATTTATTTAACATTTCTTTTACTTTATCTATATTACTAAATTCTGGCTGTTTCAAAAAATTATTCTTACCCACAAATGTAGGTTCACTAGCTTTATTAGTAAATTCTGAAAAAGCATCATAAAAAGCATTATATAATACTTCATGTTGTTTAACATATTTGCCTATAATAGGTTTAATATCATATTCTAACTTTTCAGACACTTCATTAATAGGAGTACCTATTAATAATTTATTAATAAGTTCTACAGTTTTTCTAACATCTTCTACATCTATATTATCTGGTAATACTAAATTCTTATGTTCTACATATCCTTTATCAGTAATAACTATAGTAAGTACTCTATTTTCATCCAAAGG
>CACXFI010000004.1 GCA_902766875.1 uncultured Erysipelotrichaceae bacterium
GAATGTGGTATAACAATAGAAAACTTTAATGACATAAAAGAAAATGATATTATAGAAGCATATACTATAGAAGAAATAAAAAGATAATAAATAGTTTGTCAAGTAACTTGACAAGCTATTTTATTTTATATCTTTTTATAGTATAATATATCTTGTGGAGATGATAACATGAGTGTAAAATTAGAAAGATTACAAAATACTTTTGTTGAAGAAATAAGTAAAATAATTAGAAATAATATCAAAGATAAAAATATAGAGTTTGTAACTATAACAGCCTCTAAAATATCAAGTGACTTATCATATGCCAAAATATATTTTACAACCCTAAAAGATGATAAAAAAGAAGAAATAACTAAATCTTTAAATAAAGCTAGTTCTTATATAAGAACAGAATTATGTAATAAAGTAAACATAAGAAAAATGCCAGAATTATCATTTATCTATGATGATTCAATAGAATATGGGAATAAAATAGAACACATAATAGATAGTTTAAAAGAAGGTGATAATAATGGCTAAAAGAAACGATAGCTTTGAAGAAATAATAGATATAATAAACGAATCAAAAAGTATCTTAGTTCTAGGACATAAAAGCCCTGATGGAGATGCTGTAGGTAGCTCTTTAGCAATGTACCTAGCTTTACTTCAATTAGATAAAGAAGCAGACGTAATGCTAATAAACTATTCAGAAATGTTTAAATTTCTCCCAGGAGCTAGTAAAATAAAAGAAACAAGTAATAAAGAATATGACTTAGTAATTACCCTAGATAGTGCTACTTTAAATAGAGTAGAACAATCAGATAATTTCTTTGAAAAAGCTAAACATACAATTAATATAGACCATCATCCAACTAATGAAGGATATGCTGAATATAACTATGTTGATAAAGGTTGCCCAGCTACTTGTCAAACATTATACAAATTCTTCTTAGAAGAAGGAATAATAATAGATAAAAGAATAGGAGAATGCTTAATAGCTGGAATAATTACTGATACTAACGGATTTAGAAATGAAAATACCAATAGCCTAACTTTTGATATAGCAAGTCATTTATATAAATTAGGAGTAAATATATCTAGAACCTATATAAATGCCCTATACATCAGAACAAAACCTCAATTTACATTAACTAACATAGCCACTTCTAGATTAGAATTCTTCTTTGATGATAGAGTAGCATTTACCTATATAACTCTAAAAGATGAAGAAAAAGTAAAGGCTAAAGCAGGTGATCACGAAGGAATAGTAGAAGTAGGAAGATCAGTAGAAGGAGTAGATATTTCTATATTTTTACATGAAGGAGAAGAAGGTTTTAAAGTATCTCTACGTTCTAATATAAAATATGATGTATCTAAAATAGCAGACAAATTAGGTGGTGGAGGCCACAAACAAGCAGCTGGCTGCGTAATTAATAAACCAGTAGAAGAAGCAAAAGAAATCTTATTAAAGGAAATAAAGAAAATACTATGAATGGCATCTTATTAATAAATAAACCAAAAAACTATACAAGTAGGGATATAGTTAATATAGTAAGCAAAAAATTTAATACTAAAAAAGTAGGACATACCGGTACCCTAGATCCACTAGCTACCGGTCTCTTAGTACTATGCTTAGGTAACCATTTAAAAATAGCTGAATTATTAACAACAGATACCAAAGAATATATAGCAAAAATAACTTTAGGTATAGAAACAGATACTCTAGATATAACAGGTAATATTTTAAAAGAAGAATATAATAATGATTATAGTATAGATACTATAAAAGAAGTTTTAAATAGTTTTATAGGAACTATCGAACAACAAGTCCCAGCTTATTCTGCTATCAAAGTAAATGGTAAAAAACTATACGAATATGCAAGAGAAAATATTAAAATAGACTTACCAACAAGAACTGTTGAAATTTATAATATAGAATTATTAGATATCCCCAGCATTGTTGATAATCATCTAGAATTTACTATAAAATGTAAAGTCAGTAAAGGAACATACATAAGAAGTTTAGTAAGAGATATAGGTAAAAAATTAAATACAGTAGCCACTATGAAAGAACTAACTAGAATAAAACAAGGAAATATTTCTCTAGATAATGCATATACTCTAGAAGATATAGATAACAATAACTATAAATTATTAAATATGAAGGACATCTTAGATATAAAGAAAAGAACTATTGATAATGAATTACTACCTAAAATAAAAAATGGTCAAATCCTACCTAAATTCTTTAAAGAAGATAAAATTTTAATACTAGACTCTAAAAATAATCCTTTAGGTATATACAAAACATATGAAAAAGATACTACTAAATGTAAACCATGGAAAATGTTTTAAAAATAGTATAAACACTAAGAAAATATAGCAATTTCCTTGACAAAACACTTATTTTTTAGTAAAATCATAATCGGTACATTTTATTGCAAGAGGAGATAAGTATTGGGACCACTTATCTAGGAATGCAAACATATAAAAATAATATTAAAGGAGAAAAAGAATGAAATCATTTATGCAAACAAAAGAAACTGTAGTTCGCGAATGGTTTGTTATCGATGCAAAAGATAAACCATTAGGTAGAGTAGCTACTACAGCAGCTAATGTTTTAAGAGGAAAACATAAACCAACATATACTCCTTCTGTAGACTGTGGAGATTATGTTGTTATTGTAAATGCTAAAGAAGTATTATTAACAGGAAACAAAGAAGAAGGAAAAGTTTATTACAACCACTCTAGATATGCTGGAGGACTAAGAGAAAGAACAGCTAAAGAGATGAAAGAAAAATATCCAGTTGAAATGATGGAAAGAGCCGTTAAAGGAATGCTTCCACATAATAGATTAGGAAGACAAATGTATAAGAAATTATTCGTGTATGAAGGTAGTGAACACCCACATACAGCTCAACAACCAAAAACATTAGAAGTAGGGAGGAAATAGTTGATGGCTAAGAAAGAAGAAAGAAGATTTTGCGGAACAGGTAGAAGAAAAAGTTCTACAGCTAGAGTTATCTTAACACCAGGATCTGGTAAAATAACAGTAAATGGTAGAGATGTATCTGAATACATGCCATATGAAGTATTAGTAATGGATTTAAAACAACCATTAGTTGTAACTAATAACGAAACTACTTTTGATGTAGATGCTAACGTAAGAGGTGGAGGTTTCTCAGGCCAAACAGGTGCTATCAGATTAGGTATAGCAAGAGCTTTACTTGAATATGATAAAGAAAATGAAGCTAAAGAAGATTCATATCGTAAAATACTAAAAGCTAATGGATTCGTAACAAGAGATCCAAGAAGCA
Organism: uncultured Erysipelotrichaceae bacterium; assembly: GCA_902766875.1. Lineage (GTDB taxonomy): Bacteria > Bacillota_I > Bacilli_A > RF39 > UBA660 > RUG11215. The sequence continues at coordinate 3,297 of CACXFI010000004.1, forward strand.
AAGAAAGAAAGAAATATGGATTAAAAGCTGCTCGTCGTGCTCCACAATTCTCAAAGAGATA
>CACXFI010000005.1 GCA_902766875.1 uncultured Erysipelotrichaceae bacterium
GCTTTAACTTTTTTAGCCTGTGGAGTTGCTGTAGTAGTTGGTTGTAGTACTCCAGCTGGTATAGTTGCTACTGCTTTAGCTTTTGGACTAGTTATTGTTGCTATGGCTTATTCAATTGGTAATGTTTCGGGATGTCATATAAATCCTGCTGTATCTATCGCTATGTGGCTAGATAAGAGAATGTCTACTAAAGACTGTGTAGGTTATGTTATTAGTCAATTCTTAGGTGCTTTATGTGGATCATTATTATTAGGATTTGTTCTTGGTAGTTTTGAAGTTTTAGGTGCTAATGGATATGGTTCTTCTTTATTTAATGGTCATGAAGTTACTTCATTAATAGCGTTAGTAGTTGAAGTTGTATTAACTTTCTTCTTTGTACTAGTTATTTTAAATGTTACTAAAAAAGAAGAACATAGTCATATGGCTGGATTAATTATTGGTCTTACTCTTACTTTGGTTCATTTATTAGGAATTGGAATTACTGGTACTTCAGTTAATCCTGCTCGTAGTTTAGCTCCTGCTTTATTACAAGGAGGCAAAGCTTTATCTCAAGTATGGGTATTTATTTTAGCTCCTATACTTGGTAGTTTATTAGCAACTATATTTTATAAAAAAGTTAAATAGTTTATACCAACAAAAAATAGCATTTAATTGCTATTTTTTTATTGTATTAACGCAACAAAAAAACAAGTCGCCTGACTACAACCTGCATTTTTGGTGGACTAAATATTATAATTATTATTGTCAGATAATAGTTATAATTATTATCAAGATTTCCACATATGTACATATACTTAATAGCCTGATAACATTTTAGACACTTATCACTAATAATTTTTATGATTAAGTATTTTTAGAAATAATTAAATTATAACTAAAATATAATAATCTAAAATTATTAATGTGAACACTATAGATAAATCTATTATAATAGATACAAGATCTATTATAGACATACCATAAATATTATATCCGAAGATAAATATTAAATGATAAATCAATGTTCGTCCGTCTATCTCTATTAAGTGATTTAAGTATACCATGTTATTTTTAAAAAATCAATACTTTTTTTAAATTTTTTTATTTTTTTGTTATTTTTTGTCAAATTGTGTTTAAAATACTTTTTTATCATCTTGATTTAATATGTAACCATATATATCTAGTGCTAGTTTATCTACTCTATGCCTTATAACACCATTTTCTATTGTTACATAATTATTAGTTATTAATTTTACATCTTTTAAATTATTTTTATCTAGTACTACTTTATCTTTTTGTTCTTCAGTGGCATATTTATTTAATATTCTTTTTGGTATATTACCACTGTTAGCTACTACTATTTCTATTTTCTTTTTGCCTAAATATTTATTTAATGCTTTTATATGATCGCTTACTTTATAATCATCTGTTTCTCCTGGTTGAGTTACCATATTACAAACATACATAATTTTAGCTTTACTTTTATCTATAGCATCTATTATTTCTTTACCTAATAAATTAGGTACTATGCTTGTGTATAAACTACCCATACTTAATATTATTAAATCTGCTGATTTAATAGCTTTAATGACACTAGGATTTACTTTAACTTCTTTTTCATAGTAAACATCATCTATTGTTTTATTACTTTCTGTTATATTATGTTCTCCTTTGACAATGGTTCCATCTGTCATTTTACCTATTAAAATAGGATTTTCTAAAGTAAATGGTAAAACTTTGCCTTTTAGTTTTAATACTTTACCTATTGTTTCTATTCCTTCTTGCATATTACCTGTTATGTTAGCTAGAGCTGTTAGTAATAGATTACCTACAGTATGGCCATTTAAATCACTAGTTGTAGTGAATCTATAATTTAGTAATTCTTCAAATAATGGTTCTGTTTCTGATAAGGCTGCTATTACTCTTCTCATATCACCTACAGCAAATGTGTTAAATTCCTCTCTTAATCTTCCTGTACTTTTTCCATCATCACATACTGATACTACAGCATTTATGTCAATTGGAAATAATTTTAATCCTCTAAGTAGAGTTGATAATCCTGTACCTCCACCTAGAACTATTATTTTTTTCATATTAACCTCCATTAGTTAAATATTTTTCTATATAATTTATAAATATTATTAAATATAATAATCCAAATATATATCCTCCTAAGACATCAGTTGTATAATGTACACCTAGATAGATTCTGCTTAAACCTACTAATAATATTATGGTAGTAAGAATAAATATTAATATATATTTTAACACTTTATTATCAATATATTTATATATTAAATATATTAATAATCCATAATAAGCAAAAGATACCATAGAATGTCCTGATGGGAAACTATATCCTTTTTCTGTTATTAAGTTATACATACTTGGTCTATCTCTTCTAAATATTAATTTTAAAATGTTATTTAGAAGATATGATGATGCTAAATTAATTATTATAAACAATGGTAGTTTTTTATTTCTTATTATTATAGATAATAGAATAGTTAAAGATATTAAAAATATGGCACTAGATAAGTTTGTTAATGTTTTAACTATTGGTGTTATATTATCTTTAATTAAATTATTAGATATTAATGAATATACTTTATTATCTAAGAAATTAGTAGTTGTTGTTTTTATTAATACTACTAATGATATAAATAATAATAGACTAATTATAATTATTGTTTTTCGTTTTCTAGTCACTATATCACTTCCTAATATATATTATAACTTATTTAATTAAATATATCTAGATGGTAAAAGAAAAATGACTATAGTATAGTCATTATTTTATTAAAAAATTTATTATATCTGTAAAGTTTATACCAGATATTAGTAGAATCAGGGCGGCTATACTTAAGAATGGTCCAAATGGTATCATGTGTTCTTTGTTAGAAAACAACATTATTATAGCTACTGGGAAGGCTATAAATGTGGCTAAGAATATTGTCATTATAGATGTAGAGTATCCTAGTACTAATCCAAATAAAAACATTAATTTTATATCTCCACCACCTAATGATTCTTTTTTAAATAGATAATCTCCCATTATTTTTATTAGATACATTGTTATGAAAGATCCCATTCCTGAATATATATGAAAGGCTGCTTCTTTAGTAAACCCATAACCTATTATATATATTATCATTATTAGAGCGGATGATACCATTATTACTTCGTCTAAAATTATCATATATTCTATATCACTTACTATTACTGTTATAATACTTGATACAAATATTAATGATACTATTAAATCTATAGAAAATCCAAATTTATGGAAACATACTGAGAATAATGATCCTGTTACTACTTCCATAATTAAGTAACTAAGTGGTATTTCTTTTTTACATTCACGACATTTACCTTTTTGAATTACATACGATATTATTGGTATTAGTTCATACCATTTTAATTTGTGTTTACAATTAGGGCAATGTGATGGTGGATATAATAAAGATTCTTTATTAGCAATTCTGGTTGCTACTACATGGTAGAATGATCCCATTACTGTACCAAAAATAAAGAATATTATACGAAAATACATTTCCATAGTAGTCCTCCTGTGTTATTAAATACC
>CACXFI010000006.1 GCA_902766875.1 uncultured Erysipelotrichaceae bacterium
AATAATGGTACATTTAATTTATAAGTATTTTCCATGGTATTTTTAACTATTTTAGTTACTTTATCTTTTTCTTCTTGTATTAGGTTAAATATTAATTCGTCATGTACTTGTAATAGCATGGTACTTTTAATATTGTTTTTAGTAAATTCTTTATCTATTTCGACCATAGCTTTCTTTAATAAATCGGCACTACTTCCTTGAATTGGAGTATTTAGAGCCATTCTTTCACCTAGATTTCTTATGTTATGGTTAGTATCATTTAATTCATTTATTATTCTTTTTCTATTCATAATAGTTTTTACATAACCATCTTTATGAGCTTGTTCGATAGTTTTATTCATATATTCTTTAATACCTGGATATGTTTCAAAATATTTATCTATAAAATCTTTAGCTTCTTTAGGAGTTATTCCTAAATCCTCTGATAAGCCATAACTAGATATACCATAGATTATACCGAAATTTACGGCTTTAGCATTTCTTCTCATATCTTTAGTTACTTTATCTATATCTATTTTAAAGATATCACTAGCTGTTTTGGTATGAATATCTAAATTATTATTAAATGCTTGTATTAGGTCTTGGTTATTAGATAAATGGGCAAACATCCTAAGTTCTATTTGGGAATAATCTGATGACATTATAAGAGAATCTGGTTCTGGGATAAAGGCTTTTCTTATTAATCTTCCATATTCATTTCTTACTGGTATGTTTTGGAGATTTGGTTCTATAGAAGATAATCTGCCTGTTCTAGTTAGGGTTTGAGTGTAAATAGTATGTATTTTGTTATCTGGTCCTATTGTATTTATAATACCTTCTATATAAGTACTATTTAATTTAGATAACATTCTATATTCTAATATTTTACTTACTATTGGATAATTAATTAATTTATTTAAAATGCTACTATCTGTTGAATAGCCGGTTTTATTTTTTTTGGCAAATGGTAATTTTAATTTGTCAAATAATATTTCTCCTAGTTGTTTAGGGGAAGATATATTGAATTCTTCTCCTGCTAATTCATAAATATCTTTAGTTATTTCATTTAATCTTTTATTTATATCGGTACCCATATCTTTTAGTACTTGTTTATCTACTCTAATACCCTCATGTTCCATTTTAGCTAAGACTATAGCTAGGGGTAGTTCTATTTCTTTGTATAGATAAGTTAAATCTTCATCTTCTAGATCTTTATTTAATTTATCTGTTATTTCATAAATGAATTTGGCTTTTTTAAGGCTACGAGTAGCTAGATCTTGTAGGGATAATTCTTCTTTTTTGTTATAGAATTCAATATTTACGCCTAAATCATTAGCAAGATAGGCTATATCATCTTTTACATTATAATTTAATAAGTATGAAGATATCATTATGTCATCTTTAATGTTTGATAATTCTATACCTATTCTTTTTAATGATACATATAGTTTTTTAGAATCATAAGTAATTATGTCAATATTTTCTAATTGTTTTAGATTATTATTAATAATACTTGCTGGTATATAGATATTAGTATTTTCATTATAGATACTTAAACCTAAGATATTGGCATAATGGTAATTTTCATTATCTAAATCTATATTTATAGATACTTTATCTTTTATGTTTAGATTATCTAAGTTATCTAGAATTGTTACTTCTACTTTGGATTCTGTTTTAGGAATTGTTATATTTCTTAGAAATGAATGAAATTCTAGATTTTTATAAATATTTATTAGTTTATTAGTATCTGGTTGTTGTAATTTTATATCTTCTAAGTCTGTATTTATTGGAGCATCTTTATAGATAGTAGCTATTTTTTTACTCATGTAGGCTGATTCTTTTCCAGCTTCTAATTTGGTTTTAGTAGCTCCTTTGATATTTTCTATATTTTTATAGACATTTTCTACGGTTTCATATTCTTGTAATAGTTTTAGGGCGGTTTTTTCCCCTATTCCTTTTACTCCTGGAATATTATCTGATGAGTCTCCCATTAAGCCTTTTAGATCTATCATTCTTTCTGGTTCTATACCATAAGTATCTATAAATGTTTGTTTATTCATTCTGATATAATCTTTAGATTTTAAGAGTTTTACTTCTACTTCATCACTTATTAGTTGTAATAAATCTTTATCACTACTTACTATTGTTGCTATAAAATCTTTATTGTTATCTACTTCTTTAGCTAGAGTACCTATTATATCATCTGCTTCGTAACCTGGACATTCTAGATATTTTATACCTAAGGCTGTTAATATTTCTTTAGCTACTGGGAATTGAGCTTTTAAATCATCTGGGGTTGCATTCCTTCCACCTTTATAATCTTCATATTCATCATGTCTGAATGTTTTTCCTATATCAAAGGCTACAGCGATATATTCTGGTTTTTCTTCATTTATAATTTTATTTAACATATTTACAAATCCGAATAATCCGTTAGTAGGAAATCCTTCTTTATTTCTCATGATATTACCAGTATAGGCTGTTGCATAATAACTTCTAAACAATAAATTATTACCATCTACTAATATTACTTTTTTCATTATATCACCACTTTAATAATAACATATTTTTTATTATTGTTTTTAAATATACTCTAAAAGTTTACTATTTACAAAAAAAATAGTAAACTTAATTACTATTTTCTACTAAAGTTATTTTGGCAGTTGATTCTTTGCCATTTCTGATATATTTTACTTGTATTGTTTCTCCTACTGAATGTTTGTATAGTTCATATCTGAATTCGGCTAAAGAATCTATTTCTTCTTTTTCTAAATAAGTTATTATATCTCCTTTTTTAAGTCCGGCTTTTTCGGCTGGAGAATCTTTTTCTACTGCATATATTATTACGCCTTTAGTTACTCCTTCTGGTATAGTAATTCCACTTTGCCATAAGGTATAACTGTCACTTGTTACATCTAGCATTCCTATTCCTATATATGGTCTTGCTACTTTTCCTTCTGTTTCTAGGATAGCAGCATAGTATAGAGCATCTTCTATAGGAATAGCAAAGCCCATTCCTTCTACTGAACTATCTACTAATTTCATATTTGTAATACCTATTACTTCTCCGTTTATATTACAGATTGGACCACCACTATTTCCTGGATTAATAGCAGCATCTGTTTGCAATACTTTCATATAATAATCATTAATTTGACTATTGTATGATACAGCTACTAATCTGTCTTTTCCACTTAATATTCCTTTAGTAACAGTACCAGCATATTCTGCTCCTTCTGGAGAACCTACTGTAAATACTGAATCTCCTACTCTTAAATCTTCCGTTTTTCCTAAAACGGCTGTTTTAGCATTGGCTTTAGCAGGTACTGTTAATACTGCTATATCTGAATATGTTTCTCCACCTACTATTGTTGCATCTTCTTCTTTGCCATCTGTAAATAATATTTTTACAGTATTTCCACTTCCTATTACATGATTATTAGTCATGATATATGTTTTTTTATTTTCTATTTTGTATATGAATCCAGTACCTGTAGAAGATAATTTGTCGTTAGTATATGTTTTTACAACTACTACAGCATCATATACTTTTTCTACTGAATCAGCTATGCTATTTTCTGTTAGTGTACTTTCTGTTACATTTCTAATTATACTTTCTGTACCTTTAGATTTTGGCATATACTGAATTATAGCAAAAGCTCCTAGAGCACCACATATTAATGATATTAAAGTTGTTACTATTAATATAGCTCCAATATTATTTTTAGTTTTTGTTTTTGTTTTTTCTTCCATTTTAATCCTTCTTTCATAAATCAATGATATCTAAGTAGTTTTTAGGAAATCCCATCCTATCTAATATTTTTTCTATTGGGATAGAGTTTACTTTACCATCAAGTAATTCTATTTCATATTCTACTTCTTTCATCATTGTTCTAAATTCTTCTTCTCTTAATAAGTATTTTAAAATAATTATTACTGAAAACATATCATTTTTACCATATATATATTCTGAATCCATTTTTAGAATACCCATTTTTTCATGATATTCTGTATCCATTATTACTTTTTCTGTTCTGTGTTCATATAATATATCTTCATGAGCACATAGATTTCTATAATTAGATAAAATTGGTAAGAATATTTCTAGATAATTAGTTGGGGTTTTAAACATTGATGATACTTCTAATTTATCTTCATCTTTCAATATGGTATATAATTCACAAACAATACCAAATGATAAGACTTTTACTAATACCCATAATGGTATATATCCATAATGTGACATATAATGCATAGTAGCTTCATGATGAGTACCATTTATTCTTATTTGTCTTTTCATTTTATCTATTATATCTTTAACTCTTCTAGTTTTAGTTTTATCAGTAGTAAAATTTCTTATATTTAAATAATCTTTTTCTTTATATCCATATTTCTTTGATAATTGATACGATATTATAGATTTTAATTGATTTTCTATTATTAATAAATTTTTAAATAAGATATTTCTAAAACATCTATCAAACGTAAATAAGGCATATAATTCTCTAAATGTAGTGCCTGTTATAAAACTTTTTTCGTGAGTGGAATTCATAAATAAATGACGATATCCACTTAAAAAGAAATAATTTTCACGTAATAATATTTCTTTGGCTTTACTTTCATCATCGATTATTAGATTTTTTTCTTTTAATATCTGTATTTGTTCTTCTAGTGTTTTAAATTTTTTGTCTCTAGCCAACTGTATCACCTTACTCTCATATATTCTTTTTATATAAAATTATTGTAATTTAAAATATATTCCTTTTTGAATTAGCTTTTCAGAGGAAATAGAATCCATAGGTAGATAGCCTGCTCTAATAAAGCCTTCTATTACTATCATATTATAATTAAGAGCGAATAAGAAATTTATAAATAGGGCAAAAACAAGTCCTATCATTAATCCTATAGATAAAGGGGCAATAAGTAATGATAAAGTTATTACACACACATGTAATATTAGAATGATAAGAGCTCTATTGGGGTCATTTTTTTTGTACGCATAAAATCCACCTTGCCATAAAATAGCCCAAGCTGGTCCAAAATCACATTGTACTGGATTTCTATATTCTTTATCATTGTAATATTTCAAGTATACTTTATCCATACTACCACCTATTATAAGTATACTATATATTTATTTTTTTTCAAGTTTATTTTTCAAATTTACCGGTGAAATAATTAACTATTCCATCAGTAATTGATGATACTAATTTGTATTGATATTCTTCTTGCTTTAATAAATATTTATCATTGGGATTTGATAAAAAACCCACTTCTATTAAAATACCTGGTGTAGTTATATTTTTGTACATATAATAATTATTACTTTTTTTTATTTCTCTTACATTTTTTATATCTTTTATTAGGCTATTATTTATAGTTTCCGCTAGAAATTTGTTATTTTCATTTATATTACTATAAAATATTTGCAATCCTCTCCATTTAGTACTTGTGGTTGAATTTAGGTGAATAGATATATATAAATCGCAATTAGAATTATTTATTAATTTTACTCTACTATATAAATCATCTTTTTTTCTGTTTATATTAGTTGTGGATAAATCATAGTCTCCATCTCTTGTTAATAAAACTATGGCTCCTCTTGATAATAATTCTGATTCTAATTTATCTACTATTTCTAAATTTAAATTCTTTTCATAAATATTATTTGAAATTGCACCTGAATCAGCTCCACCATGTCCTGCATCTAGATATATAATTTTTCCTAATAAGGAATAATCTTTAACAAAAGCTTCTACTTTATAAAAGGAAAATAAAATAATTAAAAAGATAAATAACACAATATT
>CACXFI010000007.1 GCA_902766875.1 uncultured Erysipelotrichaceae bacterium
AAATTATATTTAAGTAAATAATTTGATTAACAGAAATAAATTATGATATAATTTCAAGAAGAGGGGATAGTATGACAAAGTATAAAGAAGGAGATATTATTACTGTTAAGGTAATTGGTATCCAGGATTATGGAATTTTCGTAGATGCTAAAGATAATTATAAAGGTTTAATTCATATATCAGAAATATCAAATAAATTTGTAGAAAATATTGGTAATTATGCCAAAATAGGAGATAAGTTACAGGTTCAAATAATAAATAATGACGAAACAAAAAAACAGCTAAAATTAAGTATTAAAAGTCTTGATAGCAATACTATTAAGGAGTATGGCTTAGGATTTAAACCGTTAAAAGACCATATAAATGAATGGATAGAGTCATATAAAGACTAATTATTTTATAATTTGATCTAAATTCACAAAAAAAGCAAAAAAAAAGAGTATTTATATTGACAATCACTTTATTAGATGATAATATTAAATACGTCCGAATGAATGGGCGATTAGCTCAGTTGGTTAGAGCACCTGCCTTACAAGCAGGGGGTCTGCGGTTCGAGTCCGTAATCGCCCACCATTATTTTTTTTATTTTTCATTTATGTGTGCCGAAATAGCTCAATTGGTAGAGCAACTGACTTGTAATCAGTAGGTTACGGGTCCAATTCCTGTTTTCGGCACCATTTTTTTTGGAAGGATAGCGAAGTGGCTAAACGCGGCAGACTGTAAATCTGTTCCTTAGGGTTCGATGGTTCAAATCCATCTCCTTCCACCACTCGTTGCCTCGTAGCCAAGCGGTAAGGCACCACACTTTGACTGTGGCATGCGCTAGTTCGAATCTAGCCGAGGCAACCACTTATATTATGTTCCGTTAGCTCAGTAGGTAGAGCATTTGACTTTTAATCAAAGGGTCTGGGGTTCGAATCCCCAACGGGACACCATTTTTAAAAATAAAAATCCCTTATAAATGGGATTTTTTTAATTACTCAATTTTATATTCTTAAAAAATTCATAAAAATACAACATAGATAACATAATAACATACACACCAGTAATTTTTAAATATACATATACACTCCATAAAGGTTCAAATATCAAAAATATACCAACTACAAGAGCTAACACAGCCATAACTAAATATATCTTATATTTAACCCCCATAACATTTTTAATAGTATTATATTTCATAAATAGTACAGCTACCATAACAAATAATAAAAATGAAAATAATATAGGAAGTATATTTATAATAACCATATAATATTTATAAAATATTAAAGCTAGCCACATAAAAGAACACCCAAGTAATAATTTATTATAAAAATTATTTAAATAATCTTTATGCGTAAAAAAACTTATTATTTGTATTCCACCCACTATAGCAAAGATACATACTAAAATATAATTAAAAGTAGTAACCAAATCATCAGTAGCACATATAAGTAATCCACCTAATACAAAAGATAAAAGTCCCAATAACAAAACACTGTAATCTCGTTCTTTTTTTTCACTTACCACTACTTCATTTTTAACCATTAACAATGTTCATCTCCTTTATTATCAGTATCACATTGATCATTTAATACTCCATGAATACCATCTAAATATTTATTATATAATTCTATAGTTTCCTCTTCACTAAGTTCCAACTTATCATCTATACTACCAATATGATAATCTATAACACTACCATCATATATAAACATAACAAGTGGAATATCTAATTTATTATTACTAATAATAACATTACCATCTTTATCATCTATACTAAATTCTTTTTCTATTTTATTACTATCAACATAATAAATTTTATCTAAATCAGTACTCTCACTAGCACTAAGAAGAATTGGAACAATAACTTTAGATAAATCATCATTGCTATTACCAATATATATAACCGCACTATCACTATCCAATATATCTAAAACTTTATCTATATCACTATATTTAATAATATTATCACTACTTATATCCAAAGTATCATATTCTTTTTTAAACCTTTCTCCATCACCAACATCCTTTTTATTATTACAACCACTAACAACAAATACACATAATATTATAATTAAAATTTTAAAATACTTCTTCATATCTACATCTCCTACATAATTATAACAAAAATATATTTTATAATCAACCATAATAAAACTGCTAGCATCAAACTAACAGTTATTTTTTCTTACCTATATCTAAATATGAACTTAATTTAATATAAACTATATTATTTATCATATCATCAATAATATCATTAAATAAAACATAATTAGGCATCATATTCATCTCCTTTTAATTACTATATCACAAACATTATTATAATAATTAAAATCGACAAAACTAGCCTTATTTTTAAAACGACATTATTTTCTTACTAATTTTCTAACTACACCATATAATTCTTCATGAATATTATCAATACTTTTTACTTTACCATCACTCACACAATCAATAACATTAAAATCATACAAACTAGCTAACTCTAAATAAGCTTTTTCCCCATTTTTCAAATACTTTTCATTTCTTTCTGCTTCATCTAAAATTTCATTTCTATTCTTTTTAAGTTCCATTCCATATTCATAAGGCAAATATAATAAACATACATAATCTGGTCTAGGCAATTCACATATTTTATATTCTAATAAATCTAGTTTTTTATATATTTTAAGCCTATCTTTTTTTAAAGGTAACATCCCACCTCTATGAGCCATATTGCTAGTAACATATCTATCTAAAACCACAATATCATTTTCATCCAATAATCTTTTTATTTCAGGTAAATTATATCTTCTATCTGCTGCATAAAACAAACTAGCAACCAAAGATTCAACTTCTCCCCCACCTTCCTTAAAAAAACCATGATTTTCTTTTAACAATTCATCACACATAGCAGGTTTCCCTAAAAGACAAGCACCTATTATTTGACCAGTTGAACTTTCATATACAGGAAAAGACATCGTACCAACCTTATAACCATCTTCTCTTAACCTCGAAACTAACTTTTCTGTTTGAGTAGCTTTACCAGAACAATCAGTTCCTTCTATAACTAATAACTTTCCCATATCATCACTACCTTCCTTAATAATACTATCACACATTTTCAAAAAAAGTTAAGAGTTAACAAACAATTTGCTATATTGCAGCAAAATATAAAATATGATATAATCTTAATATAGAAAGAAGGACAACAAATGTATACATTTTCATATTATTTTTTATTATTTTTTTTATACTCATTTATAGGTTGGATAATAGAAATAGCAGATGTCCTAATAGAAGAAAAAGAATTAACAAATAGAGGTTTTTTTATCGGACCTTATGTCCCAATTCATGGTGCAGGAGCTTTAACTATAATATTATATACATCACAATATAAAGATAATCCCTTAACAGTATTCTTATTAGCATTTATAATATGTAGTGTCTTAGAATATATAACAAGTTATCTAATGGAAAAATTATTTAACGCAAGATGGTGGGATTATTCTAATTTTAAATTTAATCTAAACGGTAGAATTTGCCTAAGAAACAGTTTCTTATTTGGAGTTTTAGGATTACTACTAATATATACAATAAATCCTTTTATATCAAATATTATAGAAATAATACCAACTAAAATAACAATAATAATATCTATAATACTATTTATATTATTTATAGCAGATATTATTGTATCATTTAAAATAACAGGTAAACTAAAAAAGACTTTCAATAATATGAATATCAAAAAAGATAATACAACAGAAATAAAAGAAAAAGTTTTTAAAACATTAAAAGAAAACAAGAGACATCTCCAAATAAGAGTTTTAAAATCTTTTCCTAATCTAAATCTACGTAATAAGAAATAACAAAGCCTATTATAAATAACAAAAATCCAACAATAAAACTTAAACTACTAAAACTATAGGCAAAACTTTTAAATAGCATCAATATAACACTACCTATAGATATACCTATAATAAAATCATAGGTATTTTTTTTATGTTTCTTAAATAAATAATCCATAACTAAAGAAATTAAAATTATACCAATAAATAATCCAAATCCAAAAAACAATATAAATATTAAATTATTAATATCATATATATTAGCAATAGCATTTATAAATATATCATATACACCTATAATCATAAGTAGAGCTGTAGAACTAACACCAGGAATAACAGTGCCTATAGCCTCAACAAAACCACTTATAAAATATACTAAATAATCCATAAAATTATTTTTAATAACATAACTATTAAAAATATTATTAACACCCAAAAATAGAATAATAATTAAAGATAAAGATATAATAACATAACTAACTTTGTCTTTTTTTACATTCTTACTTACATTCAAAGTACCACCTAATATTAATCCAGTAAATAGTAACATAATTAACAAATAATAATTATCTATAAAAAACTTTATAATATTACTAAATAAAAATATACCACAAAATATACCCAAGCCTATAGACAATAAAAACGCAGAATTTCTTTTTATATCTCTAAAAAAATGAGTAATAGCGTCTAGCCCCTTTTCATATACGCCAAAAATAATAGCAACAACTGCACCACTAACACCAGGTATTATTTTAGCTATCCCAATAACAAACCCAATCAAAAAATATTTAATCATATTATATTATATTAAATTATAAAAAAAATAAAACACAATTGTGTTTTATAAATTATTAAAATAACAGCAAAAAATCATAAACATAAATATAGAGGTATTAACAGTATTATATCTTTTCTTCATTATAAATGAAGCTGATAATCCAAAATCATATACAGCAACAATCTTATCTACCATGCTAACTAAATAAGACTCAAAATATTTAGGTATTTTAAACAAAGTAACTGGAAACATATGACTAACAATAATATTCTTCTCTTTATTACTAATATCAAAATATTTACAAGAATTATCAAGTGCAACAGTATGATGAACAAACATAGATATCTTTTGTTCAAATTCTGTTAAATCCTCTTGAATAAAAAAATCATGTAATAATCCAGCTCTTGCACAACTAACAAAATCCAACTTTAATTTTTTTGCTATTTTATAAGAAAAATAAGAAACCCTAAGAGAATGATCCATCCTAGATAAGCCATGATGCATACATTTTTCAATTTTTTTAAATTTCTCATTTTTCATGATATCATCTATTAAATTAAAATACTCATAATCATTATAAATATAATCCATAAGACACCTCTTTTATATCTTATAATTTAGACACAAAATAATTCTATCAAAAACAAAAAATAAAAGCAATAAATTAAGAAACATTTACACTTTTTTCCAAAAAAAATGTAAATAAAAAATAGAACTTAAAGTTCTATTTACCAATCATATTTAATAAATTAATTTTAAACATATCTTTATCTGCATGTGTCTTAGACACCATAACTCCTTTATAAGTAGTAAGTTCTTTTTGATGCCCCTCATCCAAAATTTCTTCTGGAGTAATAGTATCCAACATAACCAATCTTTGATTATCATAAACAGAATAATGTAAAACTATATCCCCATGAACTTTTGAAAACATAACATCAGTAGGTAACTTTAATTCATATTTTGTTATCCCTTCCTTTGTATTTTTAGAAACAACAACTCCAACAAAATTGCCCTCTCTAAAAGAAGGATAAAAATCAAATATTAATTTCTTATAAGCAAGCATGTTATATTTCTTAACAGCACCTTCTCTTTTTTTAAATTTATTTTCATTCAAATAATCAATAACATAAGCATTCTTCATAGTTAACCCCCCTTTTAACTATTTTTAAAGCAACTGATATACAAATTTTAACATAAAATTAACATTTTGTCAACATTTTTATAACATTTAAGTTAATTTTAAAAGAATATCCTTTTAATAAAAGATATTCTCATTAATCATTAGTTTTTTTTGAATTCATAAAGAACTGATAAGAACCAAATAACGCAACCACCATAAGAATAGTAATAGCTAAAATAGACATTACACCAGTAGGTGGATTAGTTGAAGTTGTATTTCGATTATTTCTATTAGAAGACTGACCCCCGTTAGAAGACTGACCTCCGTTAGAAGACTGACCCCCGTTAGAAGACTGACCCCCGTTAGAAGATTGACCCCCATCAGAAGATTGACCTCCATCAGAAGATTTTCCATCATCAGAAGACTTTCCATCATCAGAAGATTTTCCATCATCGGTAGTAGGGTCGTTTGCTCCACCTCTTTTAATTGTAATCATATTAGAAACCGGTTCCAACTTATGTCCTGTAGTATCACCACTAGAAGATAATACTATATCGCTTAATTTTAGCAAACATTTTTTATTAGGTTTTGCATCGTCACTAACTTTCAAGCTAAAAGTTCCCAATTGATCATTACCTTTTTTGGCATAAAAATATCCTGTATCAATTTGATTATTATTTAAATATTCATTATAACCACCAACAAATGATAATACAGATATACTATTATCAGATAAACTAACTGTACCTTTAAAATTTTCAACAGAATAATCTATTCCTAAAAGAAATACATCACAAGAAAAAGTACTACCAGGATACACATCACTATCGCAAGTAATTCTAAGACCTTCTGCATATATTTTACAAGGTAATAACAAACATAAAACAAACATAATCTTAATAGCTAAACTTTTTTTCATAAAATCCTCCCAAATCACAAATAATACTTTTTCCATCTTACTTATATGTACATATCTATTATATTATATCAATACAATAATAACATTAATTTAAATTAATTTCAACATTATTATTGAATTTAACATATTTTTTACTAAAAAAGACTGAATTTTCATTCAGTCCATCATTACTATACTAATTCTAGAATAACCATTAAAGCAGAATCGCCTTTTCTTTCAGTAGTCTTAATTATTCTAGTGTATCCACCATTTCTATCTTTATAACGTAAAGCTAAATCGTCAAACACTTTTTTAACACAAGCTTCATCATTATGTAAGAAAGCTAAAGCTAATCTTCTAGATACTAAAGAACCACTCTTACCATAAGTAACCATCTTATCAAAGCATTTTCTTACTTCTTTAGCTCTAGTTTCAGTAGTAACTATTTTTTCATTTTCAATAAGTTGCTTAGTTAAAGTAGCTAACATACTTCTTCTATGTTTATTATCTCTTCCAAGTTTTCTATAAGCCATTTTAATCCTCCTAACTAATCTTCATTTCTAAAGCTTAGACCCATACTCTTAACTTTATCAATTACTTCTTTCAATGATTTTTTACCTAAATTACGTATCTTCATCATTTCATTTTCACTCTTATCAACCAAATCATGAAGTGTAAGAATTCCTGCACGCTTTAAACAATTATAAGCTCTTACAGATAAATCTAAATCATCTATAGAAGTTTCTAATATCTTAACATTAGGATCTTCTGCTTTTGATGTCATCAATCCTGTTTCATCAGCTATTTCATTCAAATCTGTTAAAATATTGAAGTGTTCAATTAATATTCTACTTCCTAAAGCTATAGCCTCTTCTGGATTAATTGATCCATTAGTCCATACTTCAAATATTAATTTATCGTAATTGTTATTTTGACCAATACGAGCAGATTCTACTTCATAATTAATTCTTTCAATAGGAGAATATAAACTATCAATAGGAATAGTATTTAATTTAATTTTATCACCCATCAATACTTTATTTTCTTCAGCTCTAGCATATCCACGACCATTACCAATAGTCATTTCCATATTAATACTTCCACCCTCAGCTAAAGTACAAATAACTTGATCAGGATTTAATATTTCTATATCAGCATCAGGTTCAATATCAGAAGCTTTTACTTCCCCTTCTGTATTACTAGATAATCTTAATACTTTATCATAATCATTAGAATTATTTTTAAGTACTACACTCTTTAAATTCAAAACAATAGCAGTTACATCTTCAATAACACCATCTATCTTTTGAAATTCATGTGCAACGCCATCTATTTTAACACTAGTAATAGCATCTCCTGGTAAACTAGATAACATTACTCTTCTAAGAGCATTACCTAAAGTAGTTCCAAATCCTCTCTCAAGAGGTTCTATTTCAAATTTTCCATAGTGGTCATTTTCAATATATTCTTTAACCTTATAATCTGGTTTCTCAAATTTTAACAATTTAAACACTCCCTTTCATATTATCCACGACGTCTTTTTGGTGGGCGACATCCATTGTGTGGAATTGGTGTATCGTCTTCGATACTAGTTACTTCTAACCCAACAGCTTGAAGTGAACGTATAGCTGTCTCACGGCCAGCTCCTAGTCCTTTAACTACTACTTTTACTGATTTCATTCCCATAGCCATAGCAGCTCTACCTGCAGCTTCAGCTGACATACCAGCTGCATATGGAGTAGATTTCTTACTACCTTTAATACCAATAGTTCCAGATGAAGCCCAACTAATAGTATTACCTTCAGGATCAGTAATAGTTACTATTGTATTATTAAAAGTTGATTGAATATGTGCAACACCAGCTGGAACATTTTTCTTAGTTTTACGCTTTCTAGCATTATATGTTTTTCCCATAAACTGACCTCCTCATTAATTTTTCTTCTTATTAGCAACAACTTTACCTTTACCCTTACGAGTATGAGCATTTCTATTAGTTCTTTGTCCTCTAACAGGTAAATTCTTTTTATGTCTAGTTCCTTGATATGAACCAATTTCCATCTTAGTCTTAATATTCATATTAACTTCACGACGAAGTTCACCCTCTATTAAGTACTTATCAAGTTCAGTACGAATCTTTGCTAATTCATCTTCTGTTAAATCTTTAGCTTTCTTATTTACATCAACCTTAGCATCTTTTAATATAGTTTTAGCTAATTGTCTACCAACACCATAAATATAAGTTAAAGATATTTCAATTCTTTTATCATTTGGTATATCAATACCCTTAATACGTGCCATATATTTCCTCCTATATTAACCTTGTCTTTGTTTGTGTTTTGGGTTACCACAAATTACCATAACTTATCCATTACGTTTAATTACTTTACATTTACCACACATTGGTTTAACTGACGCTCTTACTTTCATGAGTATCCCTCCTATTTCTTATTATAAACTATACGCCCATGTGTTAAGTCATAAGGTGACAATTCTAAAACTACTGTATCACCTGGTAAAATACGTATATTATTTACGCGCATTTTACCAGAAACATGAGCTTCTACAATATGTCCACCATCTAATTCTACTCTAAATTTTCCTCCTGGTAAAATTTCTAGAACCTTACCATTAGCTTCAATAATATCATTTTTACTCATTCCTATCATCTCCCGTTAGTATTTCATAACCATCTTTTGTAACTACAACAGTATGTTCAAAATGAGCTGATGGTTTTCTGTCACCTGTCACAATTGTCCAATCATTATCTAACATAAATACCTTTTCAGTACCATAATTTAACATTGGTTCAACCGCTATAACCATACCCTCTTTTAGTACAGGACCAGTACCCTTTTCACCAAAATTAGGAATATCAGGACTCTCATGCATACTAGAACCTATACCATGTCCACATAATTCTCTAACTACTCCAAGCTTATGTTTTTTCGCATAATTCTCTATAGCATATCCAATATCACCAATTCTATTTCCAGGTTTAACCTGATCAAGTCCTATATAAAGAGCTTTTTCAGTATATTCTAATAAATATTGTTTATCTTCTGATATCTTACCTACAGCAAAAGTTTTACTAGCATCAGCATGATACCCTTTATAGCAAGCTACAACATCAATATCAATAATATCTCCTTCTTTAAGCTTCCTCTTCTTAGAAGGAATGCCATGTACTACTTCATCATTAATAGATGTACATATACTAGCAGGAAATCCTTGATATCCTAAGCAAGAAGGTATAGCTCCCCTACCTCTAATATAATCTTCTGCTATTTTATCTAAATCATATGTAGTAATACCTGGTTTAATATTTTCACCTACTAATTTAATAGTTTCATAAACAATATTACCAGCTATTTTCATAAGAGATATTTCATAATCACTTTTAATACTAATCATTAATTATCTCCTTAATTTCTTCAAAAATATCTTCAGGTGTCTTATCTTTATCAACATTAATTTTCTTTAAAACACCCTTATCTTCATAATATTTTAATAATGGACCTGCTTTTTCTAGATAAGTATCAAATCTATTAACAAAAGTTTCTTCATTATCATCACTTCTTGTTTTTAATTCATTACCACATCTATCACAAATACCATCTACTTTAGGCCTTACTGCCATTAAGTTATATGAACTACCACAACTAGGACATACAACTCTACTAACAGTTCTTTCTAAAGCCAAATCTCTATCAATATCCATAAATACTACTACACCTAAATCTCTATTTAATTCTTTAAGTAAACTATCATAAGATTTAGCTTGTTCAATATTTCTAGGATATCCATCTAAGATATATCCATTAGCACAATCATCAGAATTAATCTTATTTTTAATTAACTCTATCATTATATCATCACTAATTAACATACCTTTATCCATTTTTTCTTTCAAATCTTTACCTAAATCAGTTCCTTTACTAACTTCATCTCTAAGTAAATCACCAGTGCTTATATGAGGAATATTATATTCTGAACTAACTAACTTAGATTGAGTCCCCTTACCAGCTCCAGGAGGAGCTATAAATATAATATTCTTCACTATCTAACACCTCTATAATTTCTATTAATTAAACTACTCTCCAACTGTTTATAAGTTTCAAGAGCAACTCCAACTATGATTAATAATCCAGTACCACCAATACTAACACTAGTAGGTAGTCCTAAATCAATAAAACTACTAAATACAATAGGAAGTCCAGCTATAACAGCTATAAATATAGATCCTATTAAAGTAATTCTACCTAATATTGTTTTAATATAACTTTCAGTTTCTCTACCAGGTCTTATACCAGGTATATATCCACCATTTCTAGCTAAATTTTTAGCTAATTCTTTAGGATTAATCTGTAAGAATGTATAAAGAAAACTAAATAAGAATATTAATACCATATATAAAGCAAATCCTGTAGGAGTAGTATAATTTATATACTTAGTAACAAATACAGCAAATTTATTTTCACTATCTAAAATACCTGCTATAAATGTTGGTATTGTAAATACAACTGATGCAAATATTACTGGCATAACATTAGCTGTATTTAATTTAAATGGGATATAATTTTGTTTCTTACCATAAGCACTACTAGTTTGATTAGAATATTGTATTGGAACTCTTCTTTCAGATTCTTGAATATATATTATACCTACTACTAATCCTATATAAGCAAGTACAAATATAATAAATCCAACAATACCTACAAATAATGAAGAAGTACCATTAACTATTAATGCCTTAAATGTATCAATAAACATTCCAGGTACAGTAGATATAATACCAGCCATAATTATCAAAGATAATCCATTACCAATACCTTTCTCTGTCATTTGATCACCTAACCATAATAACAAAGCAGTACCAGCTGTAAGCATAATAGATACTCTTAAATAATCAATAGCAGTACCATCTTTAACAAAAGCAAATGCAAGTCCAAAACCTTGAACAAATGCTAAGAATATACCTAAATATCTATTTATTTGATTAATCTTTTGTCTACCTGCAGCTCCTTGCTCCTTTAATTCTGTAAAATATGGAATTATATCCATTTGTAACAAACTAGTAACAATTGATGCAGATATATAAGGCATAACACCTAGTGCAAATATACTAAATCTCTTTAAAGCACCACCAGCAATAGTATTATATAAATCCCATAATCCTAAATCTGATACTGCATTTTGCGTACCAGGTACCGGAATAGTAATACCTACAGCAAATATTAAAAGTCCAAATAAAGTAAACCATATCCTACCTCTAATATCTTTATTCTTAGGATTTGCTAGTAGCTTAAGTGTTTTAAACATCTTAAATCACCTCTACTATTCCACCATTTTTTTCAATCTTTTCTTTAGCAGTTAAAGAAAACTTATTAGCTTTAACAGTAAGCTTCTTAGTAAGCTCACCATTACCTAAAACTTTTATTCCATCTAATTCTTTAGTAACTAATCCAGATTCAATTAATAATTCTGGAGTTACAACAGTATTATCGTCAAATTTATTTAAATCACTAACATTTACTGTAGCATATACAGTACGGAAATTATAATTGTTAAATCCTCTTTTTGATAATCTTCTAAATAAAGGTAATTGTCCACCTTCAAAGCCAACTCTTACTCCACCACCACTACGTGCATTTTGTCCTTTATGACCTTTACCAGCAGTTTTACCATTACCACTACCTGGACCACGTCCAACTCTCTTACGAACTGCAGTAGATTTTTCTAATTCATGTAATTTCATTATCCTCTAATCTCCTCTACTGTTTTTCCTCTTAATGCTGCAACATGTTCAGGACTCTTTTGAGCTTTTAAAGCATTTAGAGTAGCTCTAGCCATGTTAATCTTAGTACTAGAACCTAAACTCTTAGAAAGTACATCCTTAACACCAGCTAACTCTAATACGTCTCTAACTGGTCCTCCAGCCTTAACTCCAGTACCTTCTGTAGCAGGCTTTAACATAACCCTAACAGCTCCCTCTTTCATAACAACATCATGAGATATAGTACGATTATCAATTAAATCTATTTTAACAACATTCTTAGTAGCAGCTTGAGTAGCTTTCTTAACAGCATCTGGCATTTCTTTAGCTTTACCAATACCCAAACCAACTTTTCCTTTTCTGTCTCCAACTACAACAGTAGCAGAGAAACGCATTTGACGACCACCTTTTACAACCTTAGTAACACGATTAATATCGATAACTTTCTCTTCTAGAGTCTTAACAGGTCTAGTATTATTTCTACGAGGTCTACGATTATTATTATCTTTATTATTCTTACGTGGTTGTTCCTTAACGTTTTCGTTCATAGTTTCCTCCTTATTAGAATTCTAATCCATTTTCACGTGCAGCTTCTGCTAAAGCTTTTACACGACCATGATAAAGGTATCCACCTCTATCAAAAACAACTTTACTTATTTTAGCTTTTTTAGCTCTTTTAGCTATTTCAGCTCCAACTATCTTAGCAGCTTCAGTATTTCCACCATTCTTAATCTTTAATTCTTTTTCTAAACTAGAAGCACTTACTAAAGTTACACCTTTTTCGTCATCAATAATTTGAGCTGAAATATTAGCGTTAGATCTAAATACAGATAGTCTTGGTCTATCAGCAGTTCCTGATAAACTTTTTCTTATTCTATCATGTCTTTCTAAACGCATTTCATTTCTCGAAACTTTTTTTATCATAAGAATCTCCTTTACTTATTATTTAGAAGCTTTTTTACCTTCTTTACGACGAACTTGTTCACCTTTGTAACGAATACCTTTACCCTTATATGGCTCAGGTGGTCTTACTTTTCTAACATTAGCCGCAAATTCACCAACAGCACATTTATCACAACCTGATATTTCTATTTCAGTATTACTAATACCTTTTACTTCAATTCCTTCAGGAACATTTATAGTAACAGGATGAGAATATCCAGCATTAACGACTAATTCCTTACCTTTAACATTAAATCTATAACCAACACCAATTATTTCTAATGCTTTAGTATAACCATCAGTAACACCAATAATCATATTCTCAATATTAGAATTTGTAGTACCGTGCATTGCACCAGTAAATTTATCTTCTTTTGTTTTTTCAACAGTTAAATTGTTACCATCAACTTTAACTTCAATATTCTTAACTAAATCTAATGATAATTCTCCTTTAGGTCCTTTAACTGTTACTTTTTTATCATCAACATCTATATTAACATTTGCAGGAATTACTAAAGTTCTCTTTCCAATACGACTCATTATTATTCCTCCCTATTACCAAACATAAGCTAAAACTTCGCCACCAACTTGGTTCTTACGAGCATTAGCACCAGTCATAACTCCCTTAGGAGTAGACATAATAGCAATACCTAAACCATTTAATACAGTAGGTATTTCTTCTAATTTAGCATATACTCTAAGACCAGGTTTTGAAATTCTCTTAAGCCCAGTGATAACTCTTTCTTTATTTTGTCCATATTTTAAAGTTAATGTTAATATATTGTCATTATTTTTGAATTCTTCAATATATCCCTCTTCTTTTAAGATTTTAGCTATTTCAACTTTCATCTTAGAAGATGGCATTTCAACGCTCTTAGCTCTATTTTGATTAGCGTTACGAATTCTAGTAAGCATGTCTGCGATTGGATCTGTCATTAAAATCCCTCCTTCTTATATACTAGATTATAGTTGTCTTACCAACTTGATTTTTTTACGCCCGGTATTTGTCCTTTACTAGCTAATTCTCTAAAACAAATACGGCATATTCCAAACTCACTAAGTACAGCATGAGGTCTTCCACAAATTTGACAACGAGTGTAAGCTTGTGTAGAAAATTTAGCTTTCTTAGCTTGTTTATTTTTCATTGCTTTCTTTGCCATTGTTTTCCTCCTTATTTCCTAAAAGGAACTCCAAGTTCTTTTAATAAATCAAAAGCTTCTTCATCAGTCTTAGCAGTAGTAACAATAACAATATCCATACCACGTACTTTAACTACTTCATCAAAATTAATTTCAGGGAAAATTAATTGTTCTTTAATACCTAAAGTATAGTTACCTCTTCCATCAAAACTCTTAGGTGAAACACCTCTAAAATCCCTAACACGAGGAAGACCAACAGATATTAACTTATCTAAAAAGTTATACATCTTTTCTCCTCTCAAAGTAACTTTACATCCTATTTTATGACCTTCTCTTATTTTGAAGGATGCTATTGATTTTTTAGCTTTTGTTTCAACAGGTTTTAAACCAGTTATTTTCTCTAAATCAGAAACAGCAGCCTCTAACATTTTAGAATTAGCTACAGCATCACCTACACCCATATTAACAACAATTTTTTCTAATTTAGGTACAAGCATAACTGAACTATAATTATGTTTTTTAGTTAAACTTGGAACAACTTCTTTCTTATACTTCTCTTCTAGGCGGTTCATTAATAATCCACCCTCCTTCCAAATTATTAAATCTTCTCATGAGATTTCTTTGCTATTCTAATCTTTTTACCATTCTTATCTACATCAAAACCAACTCTTGATGCTTTTTTACTCTTTGGATCAATTACCCCAACATTAGATACATGAATAGGTGCTTCAGTTTCAACTATTTCACCAGTTCCATTATTGTTTTTAGGCTTTAAATGTCTTTTTCTTAAATTAACACCTTCAACAACTACTTTATTATCTAATACCTTAGTAATTTTTCCTTCTTTACCTTTATTAGATCCGGCAATTACTACTACTTTATCACCAGTTTTTAGTTTCATGTCTATTCCTCCTTAAATATAGGATTATAACACGTCTTTAGCCAAACTTACAATCTTAGTAAATCCTTTATCTCTAAGTTCACGTGCTACTGGTCCTAAAACACGAGTACCAACAGGAGTCTTATCATCTTTAATAATAACACAAGCATTATCATCAAATTTAATATAACTACCATCGTCTCTTCTTACTCCATAAGTACTTCTTACGATAACGGCTTTAACTACCTTACCTTTCTTAATATTACCATTAGGAGTAGCTTTTTTAACTGTACCAACGACAATATCACCGATGTTACCAGTTTTAACTTTACTTCCACCAAGAACTCTAATTACTAATAATTCACGAGCTCCACAGTTATCTGCAACTTTTAAACGGGTTTCTTGTTGTACCATTTATATTCCTCCTTCCAACTAGAAAGATTATAGAATTATAGCTTTTTCAACTACTTCTACTAATTCGTATCTTTTAGTTTTAGATAATGGTCTAGTTCCAACTAGACGAACTTTATCACCAACTTTGGCAATATTTTCTTCATCATGAGCTGCATATTTCTTAGAGTATTTAACTCTCTTACCATATTTAGGATCTTTCTTATAAGTTTCAACAAGAACAGTAATAGTCTTATCACCCTTGTCACTTACAACAGTTCCTATTAATTCACGTTTATTTTTTTCGTTCATAAGAGCTTTCCTCCTAACCTTCTACTTTCTCTAACTCACGTTCTCTGATAATAGTCTTAAATCTAGCTACTTCTTTTCTAAGTTCTCTAAGACGAGCTGGATTTTCTAAACTACCAGTTGCTTGTTTCATTCTTAACTTAAGTAGTTCTTCCTTATCAAGAGCAATTTTCTTATTTATTTCTTCAGTGGTTAATTCTCTTATTTCCTTAGTTTTCACTATTATCACCACTTTCTTCTTTCTTTACAAATTTACATTTTATAGGTAATTTATGTGAAGCAAGTCTTAAAGCTTCTCTAGCTGTAGCTTCATCTACTTCATCTATTTCAAACATAATTTTACCTTTCTTAACAACTGCAACCCAAACTTCTGGATTACCTTTACCTTTACCTTGACGAGTTTCTAAAGGCTTCTTAGTAAGTGATAAGTTAGGGAATATATTAATCCATACCTTACCACCACGTTTCATATATCTAGTCATAGCAATACGAGCTGCTTCTATTTGTTGAGAAGTTATCCATGCTCCATCCATAGCCATTAAACCATAGCTACCAAAATGAAGCTCTGTATTACCCCTAGATCTTCCATCATATCTTAAACGGAAAGTTTTTCTATGTTTAGTTCTTTTTGGCATTAACATGAGAATTACCTCCCTTTTTATCATCTAGGATTTCACCTTTATAAATCCATACTTTAACACCGATTTTACCATAAGTAGTATTAGCTTCACTTGTAGCATAATCGATATCAGCTCTAATAGTATGTAGAGGAATAGTTCCTTCAGAATATCCTTCTCCACGTGCTATTTCAGCTCCACCTAAACGACCAGAAGTTAAAGTTTTAATACCTTTAGCTCCAGCCTTCATTGTATTTCTAATAGCTTTCTTTTGAGCTACTCTAAATGACACACGATTTTCAATATTATGGGCTATATTATCAGCTACTAATTGAGCAACTAAATCAGGATTCTTAATTTCAATAACAGAAATTTGAACATCTTCATTAACTAGCTTAGAAACTTCTTTCTTAACTTTTTCAATTTCTACACCACTTTGTCCAATAATTAATCCTGGTTTTGATGCATGAACAACAACTTCGCATCTCTTCTTATTTCTTTCAATAACGATTTTAGCTACACCAGCCATTTTAAACTTTTTAAGTAAGTATTTACGAATCTTATAATCATTTCCTACAAACTTAGAAACATCTTTTTTACTAGCATACCATTTTGATTCCCAATCCTTATTGATTCCAACTCTAAGTCCAATTGGACTAACCTTTTGTCCCATAAATTCCCTCCTTTACTTATTTCTTTCACTTACAACTACTGTAATGTGACTTGTTTTATGATCTTTTCTTCCAACACGTCCACGAGAATCCATTTTAGCTCTCTTCATAACTTGACCTTGGTCAACATAACATGCCTTAACAAAAAGATTAGATTCATTCATATTATTATTATTAACAGCGTTAGCTATTGCTGAGTTTAATACCTTTTCAATAACTCTAGCAGCTTTTTGAGGTTGATTAGCTAAAATAGCTAATGCATCCTTAGTATCTTTTCCTCTAATTAAATCTATTACTAATCTAGTCTTTTGAGGAACAATTCTAATACCCTTAGCTATAGCCTTTACTTCTGTATTAGTTTCCATCTTAATCCTCCTAGCTTATCTTATTTCTTTTTATCTTCGCCGTGTCCACCAAATTTACGAGTCATAGAAAATTCTCCTAATTTATGTCCTACCATATCTTCTGTTACATAAACAGGAATAAATTCTTTACCATTATGTACTGCAAAAGTGTGACCAATAAAATCAGGATAAATAGTTGAACGACGAGACCAAGTTTTAATAACTTCTTTTTTTCC
>CACXFI010000008.1 GCA_902766875.1 uncultured Erysipelotrichaceae bacterium
ACTGTACCACTATTTGATGGCATTAAGGAAGTACTAAATGTAAATTCGGTATCACTACTTGTTCCAACAGCTACTTGTGCATAATAGTTACTAAAGAATATTCCTTCTTCAGATAATTTTTTCATATTAGGGGCTACTGGTACGTTATTAAATGATAAATTCATAGCGATAGTTTGAAAACTTTCGGCATGAATTACTATAACATTTTTACCTTTAAAAATATTAGTATAATCATTACTACTTGGTTTATATGGATTTTGTTCATAATATTCTTTAACTTTTTTTAGAGATTTATCATGCCCAAAGATATTATTTATCTTTGGTTCTAAACTTTGAAATAAATCATTAATTTGATAAGTATAGATTCCAAAAGTATAGACTACAGATTCTCTATTCCACATTTTTGTAAATCTACTCCACTCGGTACCTGTTAAAAAGATACTTATTATGGCAAGTATAGCTGCACCAGTTATCATAAAACTAGGAAAATATACTTTTTTATCTAAGTTATTATCCTTATATACATAAATGTTTTTCTTTTTTAATCTTATATAAGTATATATTAAGAAGATAGGTTGCCATAAAAATAGAATATATTCTATTTTTATTACATCAAATACAGCATCTGTTACTCCTCCTAATTGGGATGTTGTTGCTAATAGGGAGAAAGAGGCAAAAGAAGAATAATATGAGAAATAATTAGCGTTTACTATGCAAATTAGAGAGAATATTATTGATACTGCAATTAAGTATTTATGTCTGTTTTTTCTTTTTATTAAGAATGAGAAAGCACTTATTATTAGTATTAATCCAATATCTATAAAGAATGGTTTAAAATAAAATATATTTTTTACTGTAACCTTTCTTAATAATATTTCATTTATAAGGGCTGTTATAATAAATAAAATAATTAATGGTGAATCTTTTTTAATATCCTTCATTGTTGTTTTTATCATATTTATTATTTTTTTTATTTGTTTATTTAAATTATTATTATTATTCTTTTTTTTATTATTCTTATTTTTTTTCTTGCTCATATAATACTTCCCTCTTCCTTTTTATAATTATAACACCTTGTTATTTTTTTATCAATTATTTGATAAAGATTTATAATTATGATATAGTATCCTTGGTGATTTTATGAGAACTTTTGGTATTATTGCCGAATATAACCCTTTTCATTTGGGACATTTATATCAAATTAATAAAATTAAAAATATAGAACCTGATTCTTGTATTATTGTTTTAGTTAGTTCTTGTTTTACACAAAGAGGAGATATTTCCTTTATGAATAAATGGGAAAGAACTAAAGTACTTCTTGATAATAAGATTGATATGGTTGTGGAATTTCCTTTTGGATATGCTAGTCAAGGTGCTGATATTTTTGCTAAAGGTGCTATAGAAATATTGGGTAAATTAAAGATTGATACTTTAGTATTTGGGACCGAAAAATTAGATACTGGCAAATTAAAAGAAATAGCACAAATGCAATTAAATAATAAAGAATATGATAAATTGGTTAAAGAATTATTGGATACTGGGGTTAATTATCCTACGGCTATGGCTACTGCTGTTAATAAAATACTATCAGTAAAGATAGAAGAAGCTAATGATTTACTTGGTTTATCATATGTAAAAGAAATTATTAAGCAAAAATTACCTATAGATATATTAGGTATACCTAGAACTAATAGATATAATGATAAAGATATTAATAGTGATATTATTAGTGGTACTGCTATTAGGGAATTGATTAATAAGAATAAGAGTGTTAAAGAATATGTTGTTAGTGATAAAGATATATATTATGGTGTAAATAGAGAAAAATTATATCCTTTACTAAGATATCAAATTATTAATAATATTGATAGTTTAGATAAATATAATACTGTAGATGAGGGTATAGATAATAGAATAAGAAAAGTTATATATGAATCTAATAGTTGGGAAGATTTGGTATTTAAGATTAAGACTAAGAGGTATACATATAATAAGATAAATAGAATGTTAGTACATATTCTTACTAATTTTACTAAGAGAGATAATAAAAATATTAATATAGATTATATTAGAATATTAGGTTTTTCTACTCTTGGTCAAAAATATTTAAATAGTATTAAAAAGGATATTGATATACCTATTATTACTAGATATAAAAAAGATATATCTAAATTATTAGATATAGAATTTAGAATTACTGGAATATATAGTAGTATGTTTAAAAATGGTAATGATATGATAAAAGAAGAATTTAATAGAAAACCAATTATAAAAAATAAATAAAGATGCAGAGGCATCTTTATTTTATATTTTTCATTGATTTTTTCCAAGTCCAGTTTAATACTTCTGGCATATCTATACCATATTTATTTATATATTCTTTATGTTCTACTAATTTATCTTTACATTCTTGGGTTAGAGATGATCCTTTATTTCCTAGACTTGGTAAGTATTCTAAGGCTGAAATTACTAAATTATATCTATCTATTTTATTTTGAACTCTCATATCGAATGGTGTTGTTATGGTTCCTTCTTCTAGATATCCTCTTACATGTAGATTATGATTATGTCTATTATAAGTTAGTTGATGTATTAGATTAGGATAGCCATGAAAGGCAAATAATATTGGTTTATCTTTTGTAAATATAGAATCATACTCTTCATCGGTTAGGCCATGAGGATGTTTTTCATTTGATTCTAGCTTCATTAAATCTACTACATTTACTACTCTTATTTTTAAATCTTTGAAATTATTTCTTAAAATAGAGGTAGCTGCTAGTGTTTCCAGAGTTGGTGTATCTCCACAGCAAGCTAAAACAATATCTGGTTCTTCATTATTATCATTACTGGCAAATTTCCAAATTGATACTCCTTCACTGCAATGTTTTATAGCTTCATCCATAGTAAGCCATTGTGGTCTTCCATGTTTTGAAGCTACTATAACATTGATATAATTTTTGGTTTTTATACAATGATCAAAACATGATATTAAACAATTAGCATCTGGTGGTAAGTATATTCTTACTGTATCGGCTTTTTTTGTTACTAAATGATTTAGGAATCCTGGATCTTGATGAGTGTAGCCGTTATGATCTTGTTGCCAGATATGAGATGTTAAGATATAGTTTAATGAAGATATGTCTTGTCTCCATGGAATTTCTTTAGTTACTTTTAACCATTTGGCATGTTGACTAGCCATAGAATCTATAATTCTAATAAAAGCTTCATAACTATGCATAAATCCATGTCTGCCTGTTAATATATATCCTTCTAACCATCCTTCACATAAGTGTTCTGATAACATAGAATCCATTACTCTTCCATAAGGAGATAAGAATTCGTCATCTTTATTGGTTTCGGCATTCCATTGTCTATTAGTTTTATCAAAGACATAATTTAATCTATTAGATAGAGCTTCATCTGGTCCAAAAATTCTGAAATTATGATTTTCTTCATTTAAATCTATTAAATCTTTTATATATCTTCCTAGTTCTTTCATATCACTTACTAGGTTAGATCCTGGATGTGGTACTTTTACTTCATATTTTCTAAAATCAGGTGTTTTTAATTCTTTTAATAATAATCCACCATTAGTATTTGGATTAGCTCCCATTCTTTTTTCTGGTACTAATTCTTTTAATTCTGGTATTAATTTTCCTTCTTTAGTAAATAATTCTTCAGGGTGATAGCTTTTCATCCATTTTTCTAATTCTTTTATATCTTCTTCTTTATTTATAGTTATTGGTACTTGATGTGATCTAAAACTACCTTCTATTTTTTCTTTATTAAATTTTTTAGGCCCAGTCCATCCTTTAGGACTAACTAAGACTATCATTGGCCATGTAGGTCTTGTTAAATCATTATTTTTAATAGCATTATCTTTTATTTTTTTTATTTCTTTTATTACTTTATCTAAAGTTTTAGACATAGATATATGCATTTCTTCAGTGGTTTCTTCTTCTACAAAGTATGGTTTCCAACCATTTCCTTTTAAAAACATTTCTAATTCTTCTCTAGGTATTCTCGCTAGAACTGTAGGATTTGCTATTTTAAAACCATTTAGATGTAATATTGGTAATACTACTCCGTCTGTTATAGGATTTATAAATTTATTTTCTTGCCAAGAGGTTGCTAATGGTCCTGTTTCGGCTTCTCCATCTCCAATCACACAAGTTGCTATTAAATCTGGATTATCTAATATAGCTCCCATGGCATGAGACATACTATATCCTAGTTCTCCACCTTCATTTATAGATCCTGGTGTTTCAGGTGCAACATGGCTTGATATTCCTCCTGGGAAACTAAATTGCTTAAATAATTTTTTTAATCCTTCTTCATCTTCTGTAATATTTGGATATACTTCACTATAGGTTCCTTCTAGATAGGTATTAGATACTAAAGCTTGTCCTCCATGACCTGGGCCTGATATATAAATCATATTTAAATCATATTTTTTTATTACCCTATTTAGATGAGCATAGATAAAGTTTTGCCCGGGAGTTGTTCCCCAATGCCCTACTATTTTTTTCTTGATATCTTTGTTTGTTAATTTTCTTTTTAATAAGGGATTATCTAATAAATATAATTGCCCTACTGATAAATAGTTAGCTGCTCTCCAATAGGCATCTATTTTTTTTAGTTCTTCATCCATGTTATCAACTCCTCTATTCTATTTATTAGTATATCATGATTACCCAAAAAAGAAAAGACTACTTTTTATTAGTAATCTCATCTTTTGATATGAAAGTTTCATTAGAAATGAATAATTTAGTTATATACATTGTTGTTATTAAGAAAATAGCTATTAGAATTATATATTTTTTCTTTTTCATCTTAGACCTATCTTTCTTACTACATGTATATTATATAATAAATATAGTAATTAATAATAAGCATTAAGGCGACAAATAATGACAAAAAAACCATATCAATTTTAGATATGATTTTTAACTTTTTTATAATATTATGTATTACGTTTTATTTTACTCTTAAAAATAGGTTTGTAATATTTAGTAAAGGTTTCATAATTTAATAATCCTTGTTTAATTTGTAATAATTCTTCTCTGCTAAAGTCTTCTATTGAAACTTTTTTGCAGAAAGTTTCTGGGGTGTGATGTCCTATTCTACTAGCTGTATTAGTTCCAAAAAATAGGTATTCATCACTAAAGCTTTTAGCTTTTAAACTTTGTGGATATCTATCAGGATTTCTTGTTATACACCAAGTATTATCAACAAAATATCTTTTTCCATCTATTTCAACAACATTCCATACATGTCCTTCTCCAAATAAACTTCTCATATTTACACTTAATTGTGGATTATTTAATAATATAGTAGTAGCATGTGCTATGGCGTTACATTTTCCAAATTTATTAAATATAGCATTAAATGGATTACCAACTCTTTCACGACTTACTATAATTCCTTTTGAATCTGTAATATATATTCCGCTAGAGCTTCTACTAATATTATCAGTATCAACATATTGAATATTATCTTGAATGTAATTGGATATTAATATTGCCTTTTCCATATCACTCAAACCTTGATATTTTTGCCCTAATTTATCAATTAATTCTTTTACCATTTTTAATTCTTCTACAGTTACATAGTCAAACCCATTACTATTCCATGCTGTTTCTTGATTTAAAGAATTATATAAAGATATTTTTTGACGATCTTTAATATCTATTCCCCACATAAGGTAACTAAATGGAATCTCTAATTGTGTTTTTTCAAATCTAATTGGTTGTATTATACGTCTATCTCTATTTTCAAAATCATCTATCAAAGATAATCTAATATTAGAATAATCTTTAAGATTTTCTTCTATGTATACTAAACATTCATATTCTTTAGAATAGAAACTATCAATTTTTTTCGAATCTACTATTCTTTGGAATAAATCAAAATTATTTTTTAATAATTCAAAATCATCAATATATATACCTGAAAAAATATTATTTTTAATTTCTTCGTCTGTTTTGCCGATAAATTCACTAAACTTAGTTAATCTTAATGATTGATTAACCGTTCTTGTAGGTAATGGTGGTATTATTGCCATATTAACCCCTTCTTTCAGGTGTCATATGATATCATAAAAATATTTTTATGTCAAATATGTTATCTAATATTCTTTTTAGTAAAATCTTTTATTATTTCTATAACTTCTATCTTTCCATCTATCAATGTTTCCCAAATAGGAGTATTTCCAGTTTTATTGACTCTATTCTCCCAATAATTATATGCATTTAATATGTTTTGTTTTTCATCAATGTTTCCTTCAAAGCAATTATAAGCATCTCCTATAAATTCATTACCATCAGTTTTTAATTTTACAATTTGAAATACTTCTCTTCCATTAGCTATGAAACTATTAGCCCACATTTCGGCATCTTCCAAGTTTTTAGATACATATAATGATTCTAATCTAGATGGATAATTAGGATATTTTTCTTTTCTTACTTGTTCTAGAGCTAGTTCTCTTAAAGCTACTTTGGTATGATGATCTAGTTCTTCTTGCTTATATTTACTGGGATTAGCGATAATATCTTTTACTATTTCTATTTTATTGATAACTCTATTATAAACGCCACTATGATTATTATTATCAAATGTTATTATTTGTCCTAAATACATTGGCCTTTCTGTTACTACATGATAAAAATATTTTTCCATAAAACTTAATTCTCCTTATTAAAACAAACTTAACTGACTACTTTCTGGCATACCTTGGAATAAGCCCATTACTCGCATTTTATCGATTAGGGTTTGGGATACTTTACATCTTTTTTGGAAATCTTCTATAGAGATGAATGGTGCTTTTTTGGCTTCTTCACTTATACTTTTAGCTACGGTATCTCCTAGTCCATCGATAGTTCTAAATGGTGGAATTAGGGTTTTTTTATCTTCTGCTATTAAGAAATTTTTAGCATCGCTTTTCATAATATCTAGATTACCAAATTTTATACCTCTAGCGGTTGCCTCTAATGATAGTTTTAGGGTTTCTAGTACAGATGCTTCTTTATTGGATACATCATAACCTTTGTTATTTATTTCTATCATTTTTTCTTTAATAGCATCATATCCCTTTATCATTACATTAATATCAAAGTCATCAAATCTAGTTGAAAAATAGGTTGCATAATATATTTCTGGATGATGAACCTTATAGTAAGCTATTCTAAAGGCACTTATTACATAAGCTGCAGCATGTGCTTTAGGGAACATGTATTTTATTTTGCGACATGATTCTATAAACCATGGTTCTATTCCAGCATCTTCCATAGTTTTTTTATGTTTAGCCCAGGTATCTGGATCTTTTGATGCTTTTCCTTTACGAACAAATTCCATTATTTTGAAAGCTTTTATTGGTTCTAGACCATGATACATTAGATAGACCATGATATCATCACGACAACCTATAACATTTTTGAATTCTACAGTACCACTTCTTATTAATTCTTGAGCGTTACCTAACCAAACATCGGTACCATGTGATAATCCTGATATTTTTATTAGTTCGGCAAATGTTTTGGGTTTTGTATCTACTAACATTCCGATTGTAAATGGAGTACCAAACTCAGGTATTCCTAGTGTTCCAGTTTCACACATTATTTGTTCTTTTGTTACACCTAATGGTTCAGGGGATAAGAATATAGCCATAGTTGGTTTATCGTCTAGTGGAACATCTGTTACTGGTTTTCCAGTTATATCTTGAATCATTCTTAACTGGGTTGGATCAGTATGACCTAAGATATCTAATTTTAGTACGTCTTGATCGATAGCATGATAATCAAAGTGAGTTGTTCTCCAAGCACTAGTTGGATCGTCAGCTGGATACTGATATGGTGTAAAATCATAGACATCCATATAACCTGGTATTACAACTATTCCTCCTGGATGTTGGCCGGTAGTTCTTTTTACTCCGGTACAGCCTTCAGCTAGTCTTTCTATTTCGGCTGTTCTCATACTTATCCCTTTATCTTCACAGTAGCCTTTTACATATCCGAAAGCGGTTTTTTCGGCTACTGTTCCAATGGTTCCTGCTCTATAGACATTATCTACTCCAAATAATACTTTGGTATAATCATGAGCTGAGGCTTGGTTTAAATCTGAGAAATTTAGGTCTATATCTGGTACTTTGTCAGCATTGAATCCTAAGAATGTGGCAAATGGCATATCTTGTCCATCTTTATAAAATGGTATATGACAATTTGGGCATTCTCTATCTGGTAGGTCAAAGCCACTGGAATAAGTAGCTCCTAGAGGATTTCCATCATCATCATTAAAAATACTTAATTTACATTTAGTACAGCGATAATGGGCTGCTAGGGGGTTTACTTCGGTTATTCCCATCATTGTTGCTACAAACGATGAACCTACTGATCCACGGGATCCTACTAAGAAACCATCATCATTAGAATGTTTTACTAGTTTTTGGGCTATTAGGTATATAACGTCGAACCCTCCACCTATTATACCTCCTAGTTTTTTTGACAATTGTTTATTTAATTCATCTTCTGATAATTCTTCAGGTGAATTTATTTTAATATTTTCTTTAATTAGAGATTTTACTTTATCGTCTCCTGCTACTATAGTTTCATGTAATATTTTGAAAGCTTCGTTATCTAGATCTTTATCTTTTAATTTACCTTCTCTTTCTAGATTATCTCTAATGCTGGCTAGAACACTATCTCCATATAGTTCTTTAGCTATTCTTTCTTCTATGTCTGTTGGTAATGGATCTCCATACCACTCTTTAGCTTTAGTATAAACTAGATTTATTACTGTTTCTATAGATTTATCTATTTTTGGAGAAAAAGGTATTCCTCCTGTATCTATAATTACTTCTATTATTTCACACATATCGGCTATTTTATTAGTGTTAGTTACTACTATTTCATGAGCTAAGTCTTTATCTAGAAATGAGAATTCTTCTAACATTTCATCTGTTGTTCTAAAATATTGATCTGGTATAGTATCATATCCTTTAGTATTCATATATCTTGCTAATGGGTGTCTTCCTTTACCTGGGATATTTTGATTTACAATTATTTCTCTATATATTTTATCTTCTTTACTTAAAGTATGAGCATCTGATGTTGCAACTATTATTTTATCTAATTCTTTTGCACATTTTATTATTTTATTTAGTGCTATTATGACTTCTTCATCGGTATTTATATCTTTTCTTGCTACTAAGTGAGTATAATTTGAAGGTGGTTGTACTTCTATATAATCATAGAAAGACATTACTTCTTTTAATCTTTCCTCGGTACTTGTTAGAGCAGTTTTAAATATTTCTCCGTTATAACAACCACTTCCTACTAACACTCCTTCTCTATGTTCTTCTATTAGTTTTTTAGGAATACGAGGGGACTTTACTAAATATTTAGTACTAGCAAAAGATATTAGTTTGAAGATATTTTTTAATCCAATTCTATTTTTAGCTATCATATTGACATGAGTTTCTCTACACCATCTATTATTTTCTAATTCATCTGGTAGATTATACAAGTCATTGAAGGTTTTTATATTCATGTTTTTTAATTGTTTTAACATTTTAAAGAAGACATATCCTGTGAATTCAGCATCATAATCAGCTCTGTGATGGTGTCTTTCTGTTGTTTCATCTCCATCGTTTTCTTCAAATGTTATACCATAATTTTTAGTTAATGCGCTTAAGCTATGTCTTTTTAAATCTTTGTTAATAATTTGAGATATTACCATGGTATCTAATACTGTGTTTTCTAAGGTACCTAGATTATATTTATGATAAGCCATTTCTAACATAGATCTATCGAATTTAGCATTTTGAGCCACTAATGGTAAATCTCCTATCCAATCTTTAAATTTTTTAGTTACTACTTCTTCATTCGGACAATTAGCTACCATTTCGTTAGTTATACCGGTTAGATTAGTCGTTAGGCTGCTTATAGAATGGCCTGGATTTATTAATTCATCAAACGTTTCGATAATAGCTCCATCTTTCATTTTAACAGCACCAATTTCAATCATAGTATCTTTTAATCCAGCATTAAAGCCTGTTGTTTCTGTATCAAATATGACATAGGTAGCATCTTCTAATTTAGTATCATCAGGTTTTACAATGATATCTAATTCACCATCACTCATTTCTAATTCTACTCCGTATAGAGCTTTAAATTTTTTTAAATTTTTCTTTTCTTCTTTAGCTTGGGCTAAGTCACTTTCTAACTTAGCTTTTTCTTCTATATCTTCAGTCTTTTTTATTTGTTCTTCTAATTCTTTTATTTTAGCTTTAATTGGGGCTTCTAGTCCTTTATTATAGCTTGTTACTTCATTAAAGACATGAGGGAAAGCTTGACATCCATCATGGTCTGTTATCGCTACGGCTTGATGTCCCCATTTAATAGCTTGTTTTACTAATTTTACTTCATCTATTACTCCATCCATTTGACTCATCATGGTATGAGCGTGTAATTCTACTCTTTTTTCTTCACTATTATCATGTCTTATATCATCATCTTTAGAATCTATTGGAGTTATATCTTTAAATCTAGTAGTGAAAACTATTTCTCCTGCAAACTTATCATCTGTTGATTTTCCATAAAATTGATACCATTTACCTACTTTTAACAAATCTTTTAATCTAGCAAATTCATCATCATCTTTGGTAAATATTTTGGCATACATACTATCTGAATTATCAGTTATTTTTAAAGTAAAAATTTTAAATCCTGATTTAGCTGATTCAAAGATATCAATGCCAAATATTTTAGCTTCAACATTAATATTTTCTACTTCATAGATTATATCTTTTATTTTAGTTATATCTTTAGATTTCTTTTGTCTATAATTTTTGTTAGAAGAAGATTCTGTTTTCTTTTCTATAGGTAATTCAGATTTAGTACTTGCAACATTTTTTACTACTAAATCTTCTTCTATTTCTTTTAGTACTTTGTTTTCTTTTTCTAAATCTATAGATAGTCCTAAATTATAACCATATTTTTTTAGACTATTTATTAAATCTAATTCTATTAATTTTAGATTAGTTTCTTCTATTTTGTTATACACAGGGATGTGGATAGTTTTATCCTCTACTTTATATTCTCTATCTTTAAATATTTGATATTTACTTGATAAATTATTAATAAAGAAATTTAGATAATCTGTTAATTTGGATAAATCTGTATTTTTAGTGTTAATAGTCAATTCGATATTATCTACTTTGTTAAATTTTAATTTTAATTTAGTTAATGTTTCAGTATATACATCTAGTGGTAGATTAGTTTCTAGATTTAGGATAAAATTAAAATTTTTATTATTATCATATATTAATACTTTATCAATTATTCCATTATTAAAATATTTAATATATTCTTCATTTATATTTATTTCTTTTAATAGTTTTAATAGTTTATCCATATTATCAACTTCCTTTTTAGTGACTAGTAATATTATATCAAATATTAATAATTATTTTTGATATTTAACTTAAATGTTATTTATTTTTTAAAATAAAAAATGTCGATTAAATCGACATTATTATTTTTCTGTTAGTACTCCTCTATAACCTATATTAGTGTTACCTTGAGATAGGGAAAATTGGGTGCTAGTTATAGAGATATTTCCTCCTCTTAGAAGATTATTATTGGTTGTACCTAGTTCTAATTTTGAATTATACCAACCATTATTTATTAATTTATTATTTTGAGATATTTCTCCAATAGCATCTCCTAATCTTGATCTATTATATGATTCTTGTTCATATAAATTATTATTGTTGGTAGTAGTATAAGTATCATAATATTTAGTATCGATATTAGGGATGGTAGAATTGATTGTAGCCATTACATATTCGTTAGCAGCTCCAGACATATCATATACTCCATAGACGTTATTAGTAGTAGATGCTTTCATTCCTTCTTTAGTATTATAGTTATTACAGATATTGGATATTTCTCTACTATTTGATCCACATCCTGTTTGATATTCGTTGTTTGGAGACAGGTAATTGTTTATACCTATTTCTATACATTTATTGTTAGGGCATAATCCATAGATACTATTAGATAGATAGGCTATTGCCCCCCAATCTAGATTTTTTATTAAATGAGAATCTAGTTTTGTTGTAGTGTTTTTTGCAGTTAAATTTAATATATTTGTTATTGTTTGGCTGGTTGTATTATTTATTTGATTATTTTTACTAATAATACTATTATTATTTATAGTTAATTCGTATTTAGATACCCACAATCCTGTTAATTGTTTATCTCCAAAAGTAAAGGCTGGATGGGTGTAATATTCTCCATTTTCTCCGATACATGTTTCCGATAATGTACCTATGTTATTAGGAGTTATATTTTTATAGGTACAAGATATGGCACCTGTTGTATTTATTTTATCTTCAAAGATTATATCTATACCTTGATTATATGGATCGTAATTATTGTTAACTATTCCACTTTCTTTTTCAATATTCCATACTTTATATTTATATCTAGGTATCCATACATAATATGATTTGATATCATTATCTTTTACTAGAGTACCTGGTAAGATATTTTTATTAGATGAGAAGTCATAATAAGTAATTAAATCATTATGATTATTATTCAAGATAGATATTTTACTAATATTATTTGATAGATATGATTTGATATCTTCTTCTTTTAATGATTTATTTAATATTATAAAATCTGATATTTCACCTTGATAATTATTATTTCCTATTATTATTGGTTTATCACTTATGTTTATATTACCTGATAATTCAGAATTTTCTATATTAGTAGGATTTCCATCTACATATATTTTTACATTTTTACTATCATAAGTAAAAGTTATTGTGTAGTATGTATCTGTATTTAATTTGTAATCAGAAACATAATTGTTATTATTTAGTTTTAATGATATATAACTATTGTTATCTATATATAATTCTATATTGTTATTAGAAAATAGTTTAGTTTCTCCATTTATAGTATTTAGTTTTGTTCTTAGGGAGATGGTTAAATTATTTTCAAAATTATAATTAGATAGTCCACAATCTATCATAGAAGTATTATCTTTTAGAGTGGCTATTCCATCTTTTAATTCTATATTGTTATATAAGGCTGTATGTTCGTGATTTGATATATCTAATAAGATATTTTTATCTATAATGGCAACATTAGCCCATCTTCCTAAATTATATTCATACCAATAATAATTTATATTATTATTAGATATATCTGCTGTTACCCAAGATTCTAAATTTTCATCATAAACTATAGGTACCATATTATCATCTAAAACTGGTGTATTAGGAAATGAATAAGTGGTTTTTATTAAATTGTCATGATTTAATTCTCCACCTTTTTCATAACCTGTTAGATATGATATATCATAACTTATTTCTTTACTTGTTTTGTTTATGGCAACTATACTTATTACATTTTTTGATTTTTTTGATATTATACCAGTACTATCATGTGATGATGTGTTTAATACTGACAATATTGTATTATCTTCTATTTCTTTATCTGTATAAAGGCTATATTTTATGTTATATTCATTATCATTTGTTAGAGTTAAATCTAATAATTTTGTTTCCCCTGGGTTTAAGTTGATAGTATAAGTATCGGGGTTATTATCGGTTAAATTGAAAGTATACCTTAGATCTGGTGCTTGTCTTATTGTTTGTTCTTCACTTTCTATATCATAAGCGTAGGTTTGATATAAAGACATCATAGATAGGCAAAAACCTATTATGAATATTAGAAATATGTCTCTTTTATGTTCTAATACTTCTGTCATATATTCACCTACCTTTATTGTTACTATTTATATGATAACATAATTTAGGATATATTTCAATTAATTTGGGTTGTTTTTGTACTCTAATTCCTTACCTAAATAATAGGTGGGAATTTTTCCATTTATCATATCTATTGTTATGGGAGTCGTAAATGACACTTTAGTTATTTTACTTGCGAATGGTAAAATTATTTGGATATTTGCATCTATAGTTAAATCTAATTGTATTAGAGCATTATTTATACCATAGTCTTTTATTGTTGTTTTTACTCCTGTAGTCATATTATTATTTATTCTAAGTTTTAAAGGTATTTTAGGGCCTAATCCTGATAAAAATATGTTATTAGTAGCTTGACCTAATGAAATATTGTATATTAGGCCTTTACCATAATAATTATTTAATTCTTCCGTAGTTAGATTTAAGTCTTCAAGATAGCCTGTTTCCAATATATCTAAATTTTTTTCTATATTTGCAGATATTCCACCTAGAAATTCAGTCAATTTTTGAGTATTATAATTAATCATTTCTATGTCATTGTTTTCATTTTTAATTATTTTCAATATATCATTAGGATAGTATTCTGATATTTCTTCTGATAGAGATTTATTCATTATTTTTAAAGTTATTTCTTGGGTTTTTATTTCTACATATCTTAATAATTGAGGGGTTATTCTGTCATTATAGTATTTAACTATCAATATAGATGGGATAAAAGATAGAAATATTGTTATTAATAATTTGATAAATAAAGTATTCTTTTTCATGTTAAAGTATATGTTATAGTATAGAGAAATATTTACTTTACACTTAAGTGTCTATTTACACTCTAAATATAGATAATTATTAGTTTTTTTACACTTTATATAGATAAAGATTTTTTTTAATGTTATAATTTACTTGGTGGTAATTATGCTTTATCGTGGTCAAGACAATATCAATTACGCTAATAGAGGAATGGCTCTAGAAAAAGATATTAATATTACCAATGAATATTATATAGAAAGTGATATAGCTTATATATATAAAAAACCTACTCCAGTTAAAATTGTAAAAGTAGATTATAAGCATATGAAGATTAACGAAGCTTATTATAAAGAACCTTCTACTTTAGATTATAACGGAATATATAAAGGTAAGTATATAGAGTTTGATGCTAAAGAGACTAATAGTAAGACTAGTTTCCCTTATATTAATATTCATAAACATCAATATGAACATATAAAAAATATTATAAGACATGGTGGTATTGCTTTTTTGATAGTTAGATTTAATATTTTGAATAGGGATTATATATTGATGGGAGAAGATTTAATAGATTTTGTTAATAATAGTTCTAGGAAATCTATACCTATATCTTATTTTGAAAGTAATGGTTATCTTTTAAAGATGGGATATAGACCTAGACTGGATTATATAAAAGTTATTGATAGTATTATAAAGAATTAAGGTGGTATTATGAAGATTTTAAAAAAGAAAAATAAGAAGAAAAAAAAGTTTTCTTTTGAAGACTACAATGATGTTTTAGAGGATATCAAAGAAGAAGAGGAAAATGATCTTTTGGAAGAATTAAAAGATGATGAAGATGACTTTTTTGATGATATCAAGGAGGAGAAAGTTGTGAAAAAGAAGAAAAAGGAAAAAAGCAAAAATAATAACAAGCCTAAGATTAAATCTAAAAAGATTAAGCTTGGTAAAAAGAGTGGTAAAAAAAGAAGACCTATTTGGAAAAAATTGTTAACTTTATTTATTCTGATGGTTTCGGCTGGAATTTTTGCAGTAGGGGCTTTCTTGGTTTATATAATAACTACTACTTCTGATTTTGATCCTGAAGCATTGAAAAGTCAGGAACAATCTATTGTTTATAGTGCTGATGGAAAAGAGATAGCAAGTTTAGGGTATGAACTTAGAGAAAAGGTTTCATATGATGAACTTCCTCAAGTGCTTATAGATGCTATCGTTGCTACTGAGGATTCTAGATTCTTTCAACATAGTGGTGTTGATTTACCTAGATTTTTGAAAGCTTCTTTTGGACAACTTACTGGTAATAGTTCTGCTGGTGGAGCATCTACTCTTACAATGCAGGTTGTTAAGAATAATTTGACTTCTACAGAGAGATCTATTGTTAGAAAATTTAAAGATATGTATTTAGCTACTTTCTTTATGGAAAGAAAATATAGTAAAGAAGAAATATTAGAATTTTATGTTAATGATAGTTCTTTAGGTAGTAATGTTTACGGTGTTGGGGAGGCTTCTGAATATTATTTTGGTAAGTCTGTATCTGAGCTTAGTTTACCGGAAGCTGCTTTGATAGCTGGTTTATATCAAGCACCTAATGCTTATAATCCATATTATAATCCAGAGAATGCTAATAAAAGGATTAATACTGTGTTAAAACTAATGGTTAGGCATGGTTATATTACTAAAGAAGAGGCAGAAGCTGCTGGTAGTATAGATATTAGTACTTTATTAGTAGGTCTTAAAAATAGTGATAATAAATATCAAGGATATCTTGATACTGTGTTAGTTGAGGTTGAAAAGAAAACTGGATATAGTCCTTATATGGTATCTATGAAAATATATACAGCATTAGATACTAGAATACAGGATGGTGTTAATGATGCTTTTACTGGTAAGACTTTTAAATGGGAAAATGATAAAGTACAAGCTGGGGCTGCTATTGTCAATTGTAATACTGGAGAGATAGTTGCTGTTGGTACTGGTAGGAAAGAGAATAATGATGCTCTTACTTGGAATTATGCTACTGCTACTAAGAGACAGCCTGGTTCTACTGCTAAACCTTTATTCGCATATGGACCTGGTATGGAATATTTAGGATATTCTACTGGTACATTGTTTATGGATGAACCTTGGTCTTATAGTAATGGAGTTTCTGTTAGTAACTGGGATAATGGCTATCAAGGTCTTATGACATTACGCCAAGCTGTAGCTGTTTCTAGAAATATACCAGCATTGAAAGCTTTCCAACAGGTTAATAAAGAAGCTGGTAATGCTAAGATAGTTGAATTTGTTGAAAATCTTGGTATAGATTTAAAAGATGATGTTGCTTATGAATCTTACGCTATAGGTGGCTTGGAGGAAGGTGTTACTCCAGTTCAAATGGCTGGTGCATATGCAACATTTGCAAATGGTGGTAAATATAATACACCTCATACTATTACTAAAATTGAATATAGGGATAGTGGAGAGGTTGTGGAATTTAAACCTGAAAATAAACAAGTCATGAAAGAATCCACAGCATACCTTATGAATAACACTTTGGAATATGCTGTTAATAATGGATTTTCTGGTGGTGCTAAAGTGGCCGGATCTCATACTGCTGCTAAAACAGGTACTTCTAACTTTTCAGAAGAAACTAGAAAGAAATATGGACTACCTAGTAATGCTGAAAATGATTTGTGGACAGTTGGTTATACTAAAGACTATTCTGTTGCTGTATGGTATGGTTATGATACTGTTAAAGACGGATATAATACTACAAGCTATTATAAAGAGTTATTGATGAGTAATATTTTCCAATACATACCTAAAGAAGCAACAGGTTGGGCTGTTCCTGATTCTGTTAGAGCTGTTGCGATTGAGAGGGAAACTGTTCCTTTACAACTTCCTTCAGAATATACTCCATCTGAATTTATATCTACTGAATATTTTGCTAAGGATTATGTTCCTGTTGAT
This sequence comes from uncultured Erysipelotrichaceae bacterium, assembly GCA_902766875.1. Lineage (GTDB taxonomy): Bacteria > Bacillota_I > Bacilli_A > RF39 > UBA660 > RUG11215. Next base: position 17,477 of record CACXFI010000008.1, read on the forward strand.
GCTTCACCTAGATTTAGTAAATTATCTCCTGTTACTGGTTTAACTGCTAATTCTAGTGCTGGTGTTATTAATTTAAGTTGGAATGCTACTCCACCTGAAGTAATTAGTGATGATTATTTAAATAAGTATTTTAGCCAAGCTGCTTTTGGAAATAGTGGAGGTTCTTATAAAGAAAAAAGAAAAGCTTATATTAATAGTACTATGGGTGGATATGGTTTCTATGTTTGTATGAAGGATAAGAATGGTACCCTTACTAATTGTGAATGGACTGATAAGAAAACCTATTCTTATAGGCCTAAAACTTTATCTAGAAATGTTACAATTGTAGTTAATGCTTCATATAAGAATTTTAAAGCTAATGCTAGTGATGGTGTATCTAAGGATGTTACTGTAACTCTTCTTGGTGGATTAGATATAGATATTAAGAATCAAGATCTTGTTATTCAGAGGGGTACTGCTAGTGAAAGTGATTTCTCATATGATGTTACGTATAGTGGTATTAACATTAATTCTAGTCCTGACTTGGAAATCAATTTCCATTTAGTTTGTAATTCTACGGACACTACTTTTTCAAATATTAGTGATCTTGTAAATGAAGTAAATGGATTAGATCCAGGGCCATGTAATATAAGGTATATAGCAAAATATAATGATTCTGATAAGGTTGAAAGAATGGTATTAACAATAAAATAGTTCCTAAATGGAACTATTTTTTTTATACTTACATAAATCATTCAACTTGCAGTTGTTGCATTCTGGCTTAACAGCTTTGCATTTATATCTGCCAAATAATACTAATTGATGATGAGTTTTAGACCATCTATCTTTTGGTATTTTTTTCATTAATTTTTGTTCTATAATATCAACTGTATCAGTATCTTTAGCTAAAGATAACCTTTTACTTACTCTAGATACATGGGTATCTACAGCAATAGTAGGAACATCGTATATGTTAGATAAAAAGACATTAGCTGTTTTTCTTCCTACACCTGGAAGTGACTCTATATATTTTCTGTCGTTTGGTACTATATAATTATCATCATCTACTAGTTTTTTGACTATTTCTTTTATGAAAATACTTTTTTTATTATAAGTACCTATTTCTTTTATAATATTAGATATATCTGCTATATTGGCATTATTTAATTCATCTAATGTTTTATATTTATTAAATAAGATTTTTGTTACTTTGTTTACTCTTTTATCTGTTGTTTGGGCACTTAATACTATTGCTATTAATAATTCATAATCTTTATTATAGTCTAATTCACATTTTGGATTAGGATATAATTCATCTAAATAAGATAAGATATTATTCGTCTTCAAGCCAGTTGTAGTCATATACTTCTACTTCTTTCTTTTTATTGTTTTTGAAATTATTTTTATCTTTTATTACATCTTCTTTTGTTTTTATACCTTTTCTTTGCCATTCAGATAATATTTTTTCTATATATCTCATATTGCTTACACCATTATAAGTAGCTTCTTTTAAGGCTTCTATTATTAATTCTTTAGATATTTTATCATTTATCCAACTTTTTATTAATTCATATTCCATTGGTGATATTGTTCTTCCAAATTCTTTTTCAAAAGAACTAAAAATTTCTTCTAAATTATCTTCTGTTTTTTCTTCTTTATTTAATATTAAACTAGATAATTTATTATATAATAAATCAGTATATATATATTCTTCTCTTATATTAGAACTATTTTTTTCTATTTTCATTGATATAATATTTTTTTCTAAGAGATTATTTATTATTTCCATAGATTTAAATTTATCTATGTTTAATTCTTTAACAAATATTTCTGGATTATATGTTATTTTATCTCCTATATTTATTATATATATTAAGACAATTAATTCTTCTTCAGTTATATTTAATAGTTTATAATTATTTAATAATATTCTTGGTATAATTATTGGTTTTTCTTTCAATATATTAACTAGGTTATCAGTCATATTATCCCTCTATTTCTAAACTATCTATTTTTTCTTTTGTATAAATATCATAGTAAGTATATGTTACTTTATGTTTAGATAAAGTTGTTTTTTCATACATTAAAGTATCTTTTTTATAGATAATATCATAATTCATATTAGATATTTTGTCTAGAGATTCTCTATATATTTCTTGATATTTTTTATCATAGACAATTATATTTTCTTTTGTTTTTATTATATAATAATTATTATATTCATTTAA
>CACXFI010000009.1 GCA_902766875.1 uncultured Erysipelotrichaceae bacterium
AAAAAGAAAAGAGTCGTAAGACTCTTAATTTTAATTATTGAAGTTCAACTGTAGCTCCAGCTTCTTCAAATTGTGCTTTAAGTTTTTCTGCTTCTTCAGCATCAACGCCTTCTTTAACAGCTCCACCATTGTCAGCTATATCTTTAGCTTCTTTTAAACCTAAACCAGTAATATCTCTAACAACTTTAATAACAGCTATCTTATTTTGTCCAGCATCTTTTAATACAACATTTACTTTAGAAGGACCAGCTTCTACAGCTCCAGCAGCAGGTGCAGCAGCAACTGCAACAGCACTAGGATCTACTCCAAATTCCTCCTTCATTGCATCTACTAATTCTTTTACTTCAAGAATTGACATTTCTTTTAAAGCACTTATAAATTCATCTTTTGTTAATTTAGCCATTTTATATTTCCTCCTTATATTTTTATATTTTAATTTTCTTTTTGATTAGAGTATAAATCTAAGCATATAGATAAATCTCTAACAACTCCCATCATTCCACCAGCTAACATAGTAAGTAAGCCTTCTCTAGATGGAATAGCAGCATATTGTGCTAATTCAGCTGCACTTGCAACTTTTCCTTCAACTATACCAGCTTTTAACTCTAAAGCTTCATGTTCTTTAGCAAACTCGCTTATAACCTTTACAGGTGCAAGTTCATCATCAGAAAAAGATATAGCACTAGGACCAGCCAAATAATTTTCTAATTCTTTATTAGAATCATTTAAAGCTCTCACCATTAAAGTATTCTTATATACTTTGTAACTAGCTCCAGCTTCTTTTAGAGCACGTCTTAGTTCATTAACCTCGGAAACAGTAAGACCACGATAATCAAATAGTACAACTGATTTAGCATTATCTAACTTTTCTTTAATTTCAGAAACAACTTGACTTTTTTGCTCTATTACTTTTGCATTAGCCATCTCTTGCCTTCCTTTCCATATGCCATAAATAAATCCCTTAATCAATATAGACCAAGGGATAAAAATACAAATATTTATTCCTCGGTAAGATATTTAAACATTAAGTCCTTACTGTCTACGGCATAATTTCTCATAAACAAAATATATTATATACTATAACTTCCTATTTGTCAAAAGAATTTAAATCTAATTTAATTCCAGGACCCATAGTAGAAGAAATAGATATATTCTTTACATAACTTCCTTTAACTGTATTAGGTTTTGCTTTTAGTATTACATTAACGAAAGCCTTTAAATTTTCAACTAATTTATCATCATCAAAACTTGCTTTACCAAATACTCCATGAACATTACCAAAACTATCAGTACGATAATTAACTTTACCTTTTTTAGTTTCTTCTACAGCTTTAGAAACATCCATTGTTACAGTACCAGTTTTAGGATTTGGCATAAGACCTTTAGGCCCTAATAATTTACCAATCTTACCTAATAAAGGCATCATTTCTGGTGTAGCTATAATAACATCATAATCAAACCAAGCTTCTTTTTCAATCTTAGTTATCATATCAACATCACCAACATAATCTGCACCAGCTTCTTTAGCAGCTTTAGCTTGATCACCTTTTGCAAGTACTAAAATAGTCTTACTCTTACCAGTACCATTAGGTAGTACTACAGCTCCTCTTAATTGTTGATCTGCTTTCTTAACATCTAAATTTAAATTCATAGCAACTTCTAAAGTACTATCAAATTTAGAATTAGATGTTTCTTTAACTAATTTTACAGCTTCTTCTACAGAATATAATTTATTCTTTTCAACTAAAGCTGTATTAGCTACATGTCTTTTACTCTTTCTCATTAAATTTACCTCCTTATGTGGTGGAATGAATTACGGATTTATTTAGCGGACAAATCCTTCCACATAGGTTTAACCTATTTTTATTATTTTATTATTCTTTAACAGATATTCCCATATTACGGGCAGTACCTTCAATTATTTTCATAGCTTCTTCTACAGTATAAGCATTTAAATCAGGTAATTTAGTTTCAGCTATTTGTCTTAATTGATCACGACTAATAGTTGCAACATTCTCTCCCTTAGAACTACCTTTCTTAACACCAGCAACCTTCTTTAATAAAAATGCTGCAGGTGGAGTCTTTAATACCATATCAAAACTTCTATCTTCATATATAGTAATTTTAACTGGTACAATATCTCCCATCTTATCTCTAGTTGCATCATTAAACTTAGTACAAAATTCCTGTAAATTAATTCCAGCAGGGCCCAATACTGTTCCAACAGGTGGAGCAGGTGTTGCCTTACCAGCAGGTATTTGTAAAGTTAATTCCTTTGTAACTTCTTTCTTTGCCACGAAAAACACCTCCTATTAATATTTTCGTGAGTGGTTCCAATAGCGTCCGCGCCTCCCACTTATTTATAACAAACCATTCGGTTCGCGTCCATAATAATATCATATTTTTTCTTATTTTACAATAATTTTTATGTTTTTAATTTAATTTTATTCTTATAAAGCCTCAATTTGACTCAAATCAGCTTCAACAGAAGTTTCTTGCCCAAATAAATCTACTAAAATTTCAACCTTTTGTTCTTTCAAATCAATGCTATCTATAGTACCTGTCATATCTTTAAATGGTCCATCAAGAATTTTAACTTTTTTACCAACTTCCAAATCTTTACTAACATCAAGTCTACTCATACCCATACTACCAAGAATTTTATCTACTTCTTGTGGAAGTAAAGGAATAGGTTTTGCACCTTTTCCGGAAGATCCAATAAATCCAGTTACACCTTGTGTATTTCTAACAATATACCAAGATTCATCAGACATAACCATTTCAACAAGTACATATCCAGGAAACATTTTTTTTACTTTTTCTTTTCTAACTCCGTCTTTTACTTCTACTACTTTTTGTTCTGGAACTACAACTCTATATATATTATCTTGAAGTTCCATAGAATTAATCATCATTTCTAGTTTTTCTTTAACTTTATACTCGTATCCAGTAACAGTATTAACAACATACCATTCTTTCTTCATACTACATCAAGCTCCTTATTAAAGACACTAAAATATCAATTCCGTAAAAAAACAAACCAAAACAAACCATAACAACTAAGGTTGCTATAGAATACTTTAACAAATCACTTCCAGTAGTCCATCTAATACGGCTAATTTCCTTTTTTACACCTTTAAAATATCTAGAAATTGCTTCCCATACTTTTTTCATAAAAACCTCCATAAGTTAAAATAAAAACACTTCCGTGCTGCTTAAAATATAGCACTTATTAATAAATATGTCAATAATTTTTTATATATTTACTTTAAGAACTCTACTTGTCCTTAACTTTTCACTATTAATAATCTCTATAACTTCTCTAGTAGCAAGTTCTAAATCATCATTAACCACAACATAATCATATATATCTAAATACTCAATTTCTTTTTTAGCAATATTCATTCTCTTATCTATTTCTTCTTCAGATTCAGTACCTCTATTTAATAATCTTTCTCTAAGAGCATCAAAAGAAGGTGGAGCTATATATATAAGAATAGCATCATTAAACATATCTTTTATATTTTTAGCACCTTGTACTTCTATTTCTAATATAGAATCAATACCAGCTTCCATATGTTCTATTAATTTATCTTTAGGTGTCCCATAATAATTATCATTATACTTAGCATATTCAATAAACTTATCATCATTAATTCTATTTTCAAATTCATCTACACTAACAAAATAATAATCCTCACCATCATTTTCGCCTTCTCTAGGATTCCTAGTAGTCATAGAAACAGATTTCCAAGAATTAAATTTTTCTATTAATTTTTCACTTATTGTACCTTTACCTACTCCAGAAGGACCCGAAATAACAATTAACAAGCCAGAATTTTTTCGCTCTATCATACTATTTTTTTTCACTTTGAGTCACCTTCTTATTTGTATTTTTTTTAGTATCCTTATATTTCTTATTTTCTGTTAATTCTCCTACACTAACCACACTACTACTAAAACTCCCATCATTATTTTCTTCAGGAAGAGTATTACCAACTATTTTATCTAAATATTTTTTAAATTTACTAACATACTCCCCAATAATAGGCATAGCATAATCATTATAATTATAAACTCTTATAATAGCTATTAAAGATAATATAAAGATAATAACATTTCCCATAATATATATACTACTACATACAGTTGTCAAAAATAATCTAACACCAGATAAAGTGACATTAGCATACTGAACGTAAGTAACAGGAACTAATGCTAATTGAACCAAATAAATTAAAAACGAAAATATAGCTCCTATCAAAAACAACATAATAGCTTGGCATGATTGTCTCTTAACTAAATCACTATTATTTTCAAATATATATACCAAAACAGGTATCGCCCAAGCAAAATAACAACAACCATTAATTAAATATAAAAACAAAGTTACACAATACATAATAACTAAAACAATATTAGAATTAAATCCCCCAATAGATGATTCTTTATTCATAAAACACTCCTCCAAATAATTTCTATACATATATTATACTACAATTATTTTATATATAAAAGAAAAAAATTACCAACACACGTGTTGATAATATTTGCCTATGAATTAACTTTATCATTATTGGCAACTACTACATTTACAGCTTGAAGACCTTTTGTGGTTTCTATCAAATCAAAATCAACCACTTGTCCTTCTGATAAAGTTTTATACCCATCCAACTTAATAGCCGAATAATGTACAAAAATATCTTCACCAGTAGAATTATCAATAAATCCATATCCTTTTTCATTATTGAACCACTTAACGCGACCAGTCATACTAACACCTCTCTTCCAAATATCATTTCAATAATATTGTAATCCTAAATAATAACAAATGCAAAGAATTTAGAACTACAAAACTCGACACTTTTTGCTGCAGCAGTGCACGATTATAATACCATAGTAGAAATATCTATCAAAAGGCATTTAGTCAAAAGTTTCTTTTAAATTCATAAAAGAAAAAACGATAACTAATCGTTATCGTTATCTAATTTTTATATTCATTATTTCTAATATTCTATCTAAATCCTTATCAGAATCAAAATAAACTTCAATTCTCTTATTATTAACTTTTACTTTAGTTCCTAATATTTCTCTCAATTCACTTTCAACATAAGAATAATTATTATTACTTTCTCTTCTTATTATAGGAACTTTCTTTTTTACTTCAGAACTATTAGAAATATTTTCTAACTCTCTTACACTTAAGTTATCAGTAACCACTTTAGAAGCCATTTCTTCTATCTTATAATCATCTTCTATTTTAGATAATACTCTCGCATGCCCCATAGAAATTTTATTTTCAAGAACTAAATTTTGAACACTATCAGGAAGTCTTAATAACCCTAAAGTGTTGGTAACATGACTTCTACTTTTTCCTATTCTACTAGCTAATTCATCTTGAGTAATATTTAAACTTTCTATCAAACCTTTATAAGCCCAAGCTAATTCTAT
>CACXFI010000010.1 GCA_902766875.1 uncultured Erysipelotrichaceae bacterium
TATTTTAAAAGAGTAGACTTTTAGTGAAGTGATAATATAAATGTAGACACAAAAAAAGTGTTTACATTTTTATTTTTGATATAATTTCATTAATTCAGCTACACATTCAGATTCAGACATTTTTCTCCAATTAAAACCATACGCTTCCATAACAGCTTTATCATTTTCTTGATGTGCTTTTCTTAATTCAGGTGGCATAGTTAATTCATCATACAAATCTGCTAAAGAACTATTAGGATACTTTGCTCTAGCATCAAGTATTGCTTGTGCAGTTCTTTCTATTTTTTCTTTTTGTTCTTTAGTTGGATTTGGCCAAACAAATGTATTGTATACTATATCACTTGTATATCTATACTCATTTCCTAATCTTCCACAAACAATTCTCATCCATGCCATATGAACATTTGATTCCACAATCCCAAAATGATATATATTTGCTTTATTCATAACAGAAATACTATCTCCAGGAATTGCTCCTTTTTCTACGTATCCAAATGGAATATATCTTCTAGATGATGTCGTATGTCTTGGAATAACTATAAATGAATCTTCTTCAAATTTACTACTTGGTCTCATTAAATGAGGAATATCTCTTAATTTGTATGCATCACCAGTTTTTGTTTGATTCTCTCTCCATTCTTTACATTTTTGAACTCTATCTTTTATTAAGGATATGTTTCTTAATTCATTTGGAGAAATATTTTTTAGCCATAAACACCATCTTTTGGTATTATTTACGTATTCTTTTGCTGTTATAAATGGTCTAATCCATTTAGTTGATAATGGTTCCTTTTTTATAAAATCGTTTTTTTCATCATCATTTAATATTAAGTATCCATTATCTGTTGGTTGAAATCCTTTTATTACTATTGGAACATTGGATGTTATAGGTTGTCTTTGTTTTCTTATAAAAACATTCTTAAAAGGTAATAAATATGCATTTATATTGTTTACTATTTCATATTTATTATTTGAAAATAATTTTTTCTCTTTCCTGTCAAAAAGTGAAAACCCTATTATTACACATGTAACTGTAGCTGTATCGTAAGCTTCAGATGTCCATACAAAAGATTTATAAGCAAAATTTATTTTTAATCCTAAATCTATTAATTCTTTCCACAATGGATACACTTGTTGACCTTGACATATACTATTTGTGGAAACAAATGCACATTCTATGTTAGTTTTGTCAATGTATAAAAAACTTTTTTTATACCAACAAGCTACATAATCTAGTTCTCCACCATTTTGATTAAATAAACTTAATCTGTCTTCTTTTTGTGATTCTGACAATTTAGATGAACCAATAAAAGGTGGATTCCCCATTATATAATTACATTTAGTGTTTGGTAATACTTCGTTCCAATCTATTCTTAAAGCATTACCCTCATAAATATTATTGTATGTTTTTAATGGTAGAAAATCTAATTTTCTAGATAGTAATTTTGATGTTTCTTGTAACATTTGTGATTCTGCTATCCATAGGGCTGTTTTGGCTACCTTTACAGCAAAATCATTTATTTCTATTCCATACATTTGATTAATATGTACTTTAACTACATCTCCAAAGTCTAAAGCCATCATACCATGTTGTTTAGAAGCTATTGCCTCATTTTCTAATCTCCTTAATGATAAATATGTTTCTGTTAAGAAATTACCAGAACCACAGGCTGGATCTAAGAAAGTTAAACCACCTATATATTCTTGGAACTTATCTAATGCCTCATTTCTTGTTTTTTCATTTTTATAAGCTAAAGCATTATCTAATCTTTCTCTTAAATCATCTAAGAATAAAGGATCTATAACTTTATGTATATTTTCTATAGAAGTATAATGCATACCTCCAGCTCTTCTAGTATCTGGATTTAATGTAGATTCAAATACAGCACCAAAAATTGTTGGAGATATTTCAGACCAGTCAAAGTCATCAGAAGCTTTAGCTAATAAAGTTTCTCTTATTTCTAATGTAAATCTAGGTATTTCTATATTTTCATTAGAAAATAACCCACCATTTACATAAGGAAATTGATTTAAATCATCTTCTAAATATGGATCTCTTTTATCTAATGGTGTATCTAATATTTTAAATAAATCTATTAAAGCTTTTCTCATTAAATCTAAATCATCATATTTAGCTAAATAATCATGAAATACATTTTTTCTACCAAATAAACCTGCATCTTCAGAATATAAACAAAATACTAATCTTACACATAATTCATTTAAATCTTTTTGAGATTGCTCATTAGATAAATCATGATATTGTTTTGAAAAAGCATCATAAAGAACACCAACTATCTCTCCAGCTTTAAAAGATAATTCTTCTTCCTTTTTTAAATGCTCATTTTTAGAATCTACTATAAATGATAATCTATAATATTCTTTTCCCAAATCTTTTAAAAATATTTCTTCTGGTTCTCCATTAGGATTATTCATATCATAAACTAAGAAAGATTTAAAATTACATGTTATAACATATCTAGGATATCTATCATGTCCCATTTCTGGAGCATACCTTTTTGCTTGTTGAAATGGATTAAGTAAAGAACCATCTGATTGTTTAATTGCTTTTCTTAAATCTTTATCTATTGATTTCTGCTCAATAAGTATTTTTGTCTTAGGAATATAACCATCTATAAAACCTGTTGCTTTATCAATATGTACAGTATCTTCAAATTCAATAAACTCTATTGGATTTTCTACACCTAAAACATTTTGTAGTAAATCAATCCAGTATTTTTGAGATTCGCCTTTCTCATATCCTTTTCCTTTCCATCTCTCTGCAAATTCTTTCGCTTTCTTTGATTGTTCGTTTACTATTGCCATAGACATCTCTCCTAACTTCTCTAATTTAATTATAACATAAAAAAAACTAAAAGAGAATCTTTTTAAAAATATAAAACCTTAAAAATAAAGGTTTTACAAAGAAATAGCAAGTCCTGAACAAGTCCTAAAAAAACAAAAACCCCTATAAAATAAGGGTTTAGTTCTCTCTGGTGCCGCTTGACAGAATTGAACTGTCCTCTGAAGCTTACCATGCTCCTGTACTACCACTGTACTAAAGCGGCTTTAAATGGTTATTAAAACCATATTAATTTTATGTATACTAATATTGCTATTATAACTCTATAAAAAGCAAACACTGAAAAATCATGATTTTTAATATACTTAAGTAAAAATTTAATACTTATAACACCTACTACAAAAGAAGTAAATATACCTAATATAGTAGATAAAGTTATTTCTAAATCAGGAAGTTTTAATATAGTAGCTCCTGCTATTATAGGAACAGATAATAAGAAAGTAAACTTAGTAATAGCCTCTTTAGACATACCTACTAATCTACCAGTAAGTATTGTAGTACCACTTCTAGAAAAACCTGGTATAACAGCTAAAGCTTGAGAACATCCTACTATAAAAGCTTGTTTAAGACTAATGTTTTTAAATTCTACTTGTTTTCTATAATGTTTATCAGCCCATTTATCACCAACATAGATAAGTACACCCATAATAGCTAAAGATAAAGCTATTAACCAGTATTGCTTTCTAAAGAATCCTTCTACTACATCTTCTAATAGAAGTCCAATAACAGCACCAGGTATAGTAGCTATTACTAAATACCAAAACATTTTATTCTCAGTAGAATTTTTACCCTTTGTAACTTTTTTTACAGCACCTATAAATAAATTCCACCACTCTTTAAAAAATATTACTAATACTGCCATTAATGTTCCAAAGTGAAGAGCTATATCAAAAGCCATTGATGACTCTTCCCATCCTAATAAAAATGGAACTAATATTAAATGAGCAGATGAAGATATAGGTAAAAATTCTCCTATACCTTGAACTATTCCCAATATAATACACTTAATTATTTCCATACTATTCACCTACTATATTTTATAAGACTACTTTCACATTATAACAAAATAAAAATAATATGTAAAGAAAAAAGAGACTAATTATTCTCTTTTAACACTTCAATAGCTTTTTCCATTTCAATATTATATTTAAAATCTTCTCTACTAACATTTAATTCAGTTAATACTTTATCTTTATCTATCTTATATTCTTTAGCTATCTCTCCAAGTCTTTTATCTACATCTTTTTCAGTTACTTTTATCTTTTCAGCTTTTACTACTTCTTCTAACAAGTAACCATATTTAACTCTCTTAGAAGCTTCTTCCTTCATCCCTGATAGAATATCTTCTTTAGTAGTATTAGCATATTGAAGATATAATTCTTCAGTAATACCTTGCATAGTCATTCTATCCATAAATGTATGATACATATTATCTGCTTCTTTATCAATTATTTCTTCATCAATTTCACCCTTAAGATTTTTAGCAGCTGCTGCTAATAAATCTTCAGTAAATTTATTTTCTATTTCATGCTCTTTTTGATGAGTCAATTCTTTTTTTACTTCTTCTTCTAATTTTTCTTTTGAATCAATACCCTTCATATTCAAATCTTCAAAGAATTCTTTATCCATTTCAGGTATAACTCTTTTCTTTATATCATGAAGCATAACTTTAAATATAACTTTTTGACCTTTTAGATCTTCAGCCATATAATCTTCTGGGAATGTTAATTCTAAATCTTTAGATTCTTCTTTCTTCATTCCAACTAAACCTTCTTCAAATCCTGGAATAAATGAATGACTACCTATTTCTAATTGATAGTTTTCAGCTTTACCACCTTCAAATGGAACACCATCTTTAAATCCTTCAAAATCGATAATAACGATATCTCCATTTTCTACTTTACCATCTTTAGATACTATTTCTGCAAAATCTTCGCATAAATGCTCTATACGATGATTAATTTCTTCCTTAGTTACTTTAGGAGTAGCTTTCTTAACTTTTAGATTCTTATATTCTCCTAATGTAACTTCAGGTCTAGTAACTATAGTAAACTTAACTTCTAATTCCTTATCATCTACTTTTACTATATCTACTTTAGGTTCTACTACAGGTGCTACTTTATCTTTAACAATAATATCCATATATTTAGCTTGAATCAATTTATCAGCAGCTTCCATCATTATATCAGCTTTACCATATTTCTTTTCAAATACACTTCTAGGAGCCTTACCCGGTCTAAAACCATCAATTTTAGCATTCTTATTTAACTTTTCAAACGCCTTATTTTGTGCCTCTTCCCATTCTTTTCCTTTTGCTTTATAACTTATTTCTTTCTTCATGATTTCCTCCAAATTATCTTACTTCAACTATTTTAACATCATATTGTCCGTTAGGGCTCTCTACAGCTTTTACATCCCCTACTTTAGCATTCATAATAGCAATAGCTAGTGGACTTTCATTAGAAATCTTATTGCTAGATGGATCAGCTTCTTTAGAACCAACTATTTGATATTCTTCAGTTTCATCGTCATCATCATCTAAATATTTAACAACAACAACACTACCTAAACCTACTTTACCATTAGAGTTCTTTTCGATAATATGAGCATTCTCCATAATCTTTTCTAATTCTTGAATTCTGCCTTCTACTTGAGCCTGTTCATTTCTAGCAGCATCATAATCAGCATTCTCTGATAAATCTCCTAATGCCCTAGCTTCTTTCAAAGCCTTAATAACTGCTGGACGTCTAACGTTCTTTAACTCATTTAATTCTTCTTCTATCTCTAAAAAACCCTCATTAGTTAAATATACTTTATTTTCGCTCATTGTGTTTTTCACCTCTTAACA
>CACXFI010000011.1 GCA_902766875.1 uncultured Erysipelotrichaceae bacterium
GATTAAGTTTAAGCAGGAGATTTTTCAATCTCCTGCTATTTTTATGTTTAGTATATAATATAGTCTTGACTTTTCTTGAGTTTTGTGCTATAATAGTATTAATTGAAAGGAGACATATTATGGCATTAGTATTAGCAAGCAGACCAATTAAGCATCCAGAGTATCCTAATAATGACCATTATGCAGTATTAGATACTAATACAGGTGGTGTTGGTTATTTTACTTTAGATGAAATACAACAGGAAATAGATGAGGAAGGTACTCAGTTATGGGGGAATCATGTATTAGCTATCAAGGATACAAAAAGTTCAACACAAATGGGTACACCTATAGAAAGAACTTTTATGCATAGATTTGAAGGGTTATGTACTTTAGTTTATTATGAAAGTAGTTCAAAAGTGGTTATCGAGTTTGAAAGTACTGGAGATTTACTTCTATCACGTAATACTACTTTTAGGGCAGGTCATTTTAGTAATCCTTGTAGAACTAGAAATTTTAAACAATATAGATATGTACTAGCTGAAAATACAGTAAAGAGCTTAGATTATGCAAATCGTATTTGCTATGCTGTTTTCGATACTGAGCTTAATAATGTAGCATATTTAGATTTGAATGCTATAAAGGAAATGATAAAAAATGGAGTTGAATTTGTAGGTAATAATTCTTTAGCTACTAAAGATATAATTGAGGCTAATAAGTACGGAGATAAATTAGTAAGGCAGGTAAAGTCAGAGAAAAATGGTTTATGCAGTTTAGTTTATTATCGTTCACCAACTTATGTAATTGTTGAATTTGAAAATACTGGAAATTTGGTAAAAACTAGTTATAATTCCTTTATAAGGGGTAGTATGACAGATTCACTATCTAGTAGTAGTAATTTTGTATTAGCCGAAACTGAATTTGAGTCCAATAATTTTGAGGCTTATAATATAAATAATTCTGAGATTATAGTTTTAAGTAAGTCTGATATTAGTCATTATAAAGAATTAGGTTGTAATTTTTATAATAGTAAAAATATTAGGTATAGCAGTAAATATATATGTAAGATAGTAGATGCTTTTTGTGAAGTAGACCCAACTTTAAGTATGAAAGTTAAAATATTATATAAGTATTCACTACCTAATTATGTATCTTATTGTATAGTTGAGACACAGTATGGAAACCTAGTTAAAGTAGGAACAGTTTCTGTAACTAAGGTTTTTAATGGTGAGCGAGATGCTTTATATTTAGATAGGTCTTACTTTAATAATTGTTTATATTATACATTACCAGAGTTGGCAAATTTATGGAGAACAACAGAAAAATCTATAAGGGGTAGATTGGATTATTACAATAATTCATCTAATTTCAAATTTAAGCTTAGACAAAAAGATAGTTTTGTGTATTTATTTCTAAAGAAAGATGTTGAATTAGCTTTAAGTATTTTGAGTATAAGTAAGGATAATCTAGAATATAGTCATATTCTATTTTATGATTTCCTTGATGTTTTAAGTAATAAGGGTAAAAATGTATTTCATTTTAATAATTATAGTTGGAATATGTTTAGGTTTAATTCCAATATAAAGCATATAGTTTTAAGTTGTAATAAGTCTTATGCTAAGGTCATATTAAAAACAGGTGCTTATTTTTATATAGATTCTGATAATTTATCTTTAGTATATAAGTATAAAGAAAGTTTATATATAAATAGAAATGGTTATATAACCGTTTCTAAAGCTAAGGATGAAGATAGACAAAGTACTATGTTTTTACATAGTTTGATTTTGAAGGAAAAATCAGATTTTCTTATAGACCATATAAATGGTGTTCCTACAGATTTAAGAGCTTGTAATTTGAGGTATGCAACAAGAACTGAAAATCAGTTGAATGCACATGCAGTAGGTTATCGTACTATGCAGTATGAAACTAAGTATAGATTTATTAGTACTCTAAGAATGGCAGATAAGGGTAGAGTTGGTTTTGATACAGAAGTAGAAGTATTAAATTATCTAAAAGATTCTAGCAAAAATTATATGTTTAATATATTAGACCGCAGAGATTTTTGTTTAGATTTATTAGATAATGAAATTATGCATGAGCTTAGTTCAGATGAGTGTTATAGAAGAATTCTTAATATGCTACCTTTATGGTATCATTTAAGATATGATTTTAGTACTTATTATAGTAGATATAATATTAATGCACCAGTTTATAATGAGGATTATTTCACAGATAGGAATGGTTGTGTAGTTGATAAATCTGGTGTTAGATTAATAGATTTACTTTTATCTAAAGAAGTAAAATCTTTTAGGGTAAAAGACATAGTAAAAGAGATTTATTTGAGCGATATCCTTATTGTTTAAGATGCGGTGCTACAGATAATTTGGTGTTTGACCATGTAATACCTTTAAAGCTAGGTGGTGCTTCAACTATAGATAATGGTCAAACATTATGTGCTAGATGTAATATAATTAAAGGTACAAATTCTTGGGATTTTAGACCAGAAAGTTTTAATGTACCAGTTGAAGGTTTAATAAGTGATATTGAAGACAGTAGTTATATAGTTTAAAGTTTTAAGCAGGAGATTGAAAAATTTCCTGCTATTTTTATGTTAATATATAATACAGTCTTGACTTTTCTTGAGTTTTGTGTTATAATTAGTACAAGGAGGTGAAACTATGCCAATAAAGTATGAAATATACATTCCAGACA
>CACXFI010000012.1 GCA_902766875.1 uncultured Erysipelotrichaceae bacterium
ACAAAAGAATTAGAAGGAGATTATGTAGTAGAAAATCGTGAATTATTAGATTTAAATTCTTCTTTAGATATAAAAGGAAATAATAAAATTGATAATACTAAACTTACTAATATAACATTAGCTTGTACAGCTGTAATAGTATTATTTAGTGTATTAATATTATTACGTTTATCTAAATACTCTAAAGTTGAAAAAACTACAAAAAAAGAAGAAAATAAAAAAGAAGAAGTAAAAAAAGAAAATAATAATAAAAAGGGCAAAAAATAATGCCCTTTTTATTTGCTAATTAGTTAACTTACTATATTTGTATACTTTAATATGCTATACTTATTATGTAGTAAAATATGATATGGAGATGATACTATGGAAGAAAAAATAAATAAGGGGAAAGCTAGTAACAATATGACAGGTTATGCCAGCATCGATAAACCATGGCTAAAATATTATGATGAGGGAGTAACTGAAGTGCCAATTCCTCACAAATCTATATATCAAGCTATAGAAGAAACAAACAAAAACAGACTGGGTAATATAGCTATAGATTTAAGAAGTAGTGCTAATAATTTTGAAAAAGGAATAGAAATAACTTATAAAGAATATTTTAAAAGAATGAGAGATATAGCAAAAGCATATTCTACTATGGGTCTTAAAAAAGATGATATTCTAGTAACGGTTTTACCAAATATCCCAGAAAGTAGAATGTTAATATATGGGTTAAATATATTAGGTGTTACAGTCTATCCAGTTTCACCAATGATATCAGCTGGTGGATTAGATAAAATAATGTCTGAAAATGGAATAAATAACATGGTTGTATTCTCAGGATTCTATGATAAGTTTGAATCTGTTATAAATAATAGACATCTAAATAGCGTGTTATATGTAACAGGTATGGAATCAGCCCCTAAACTAATTCAAACCTTAAATAGAATAAAAAATGGTGTTTCTAAAAGAAAAAGTTTAATGAAAGAAAATGTTTTATTATGGGATGAATTTGACAGATTAAAAAGAGACTATCGTGGTAAATTAACACCATATTATAGTGATGATCACGTTGCTGTAATAGTAGGAACCAGTGGAACTACTGGTGTACCTAAAGGAGTATGTTTAACAGATTATAGCCTAAATGCTATAGCCCTACAACATGGACTAAGTGGAATACTAGGGGAAGAAGATGTCATGTTAGATGCTTTAATTCAATCTATAGGTTATGGTATATCTACAATGCATTATTCTACGTATTATGGTTATAAAAATATTTTAATACCAGAATTATTAACTGATAAATTTCCGGAAGTATTAGTAAAAACAAAACCAGATCACTTTACAGGCGGACCAGTTCATTGCCAATATTTAGCAGCTAGTGAAGAATTTAAAAATGGTAAATTACCTAAAATGAAAAATTTGGTATCAGGTGGTGCCTCTCTACCTAAAGAATTAGAAAGAAAATTAAATAAAGTATCTGATGATTTTTGCGAAGATGGGAAAGAATCTAGTCAAATAATATTAAGACAAGGATTTGGAGCTACTGAAAATGGTGGCTGTGGAGCTTATGCTAAACAAGGAGCTTACAAATTTGGAGGACTTGGCATACCACTTCCATATGATACAATTGCTATTTTTGAACCAGGAACTGATAAAGAATTAAAATATAATGAAGAAGGAGAAATATGCATAACAGGACCAACTATCATGAAAGAATATCTAAATAATCCTTCCGAAACTGAAAAAGTACTAAAAAAACATAGTGATGGTAAAATGTGGCTCCATTTAGCAGATTTAGGTAGAATGGATGAAGATGGTCAATTATATCTAACAGATAGAATTAAGAATATCTTTATGAGAACAGGATTCAATGTTCATCCGTCCAAAATATCTGAATTTATAGATACATTACCTCAAGTGAGTGAATCTAAAGTAATAGGATTTGAACATCCAAGTGAACAAAAAGTACCAGTAGCTTTTATCGTATTAAAAGATAATAGTGAAGATAACAGAGAAAAAGCTTTAGAAGAAATAAAGAAAAAGTGTTATGGAAATTTAGAAGAAATGTCTTTACCATATGAATATGTTGTAGTAGATACTTTACCTCGTAATTTAGGCGGTAAGATAGATGAAAACTTATTAGTATCTTTATCTGGTATCAACTATATGAAAGATAAAACACCACATAAAAGTCGTACTTTAACATTAAAGAAATGAACCACTTGATTCATTTCTTTTTTTAATATATAATAAACTTAAGAAAGTAGATGATATAGTGATTAATTTTATTTTTTCAATCAATTGTTTAGTATTTTTAGGAATGATATTATTATTTTATTTTTCTAAGAACAGAGTTAATAATATTGAAAACAAAATATATTCTGGATTATTAACAACTAATGTTATAGGACTAATAATAGATATTTTTGGCTATTTCACAATGAATTATTTATCATCAGATGCTTTAATAAACATAATAATATCTCATTTATATTTAATATATTATTTCACTTGGGGATATTTACTTATGATATATGTATATAGTATTTCGTATCAACAAGAAGAAAGCGACTTAAGACACAAATATTTATTTATATCTATAGCTGTAGTAATATCTCTATTATTAACTTTATTCCCAATAGAAGTACATATGTCAGAAAATGCTGCATATTCAAGTGGTATAGGAGTAAATTTGGTTTATATAACATCGGCTCTTAGCCTTCTTATAGATCTGTTCTGGATCATTAGAAATTTCAAAAAAGTAGTTTTAAAAAAATATGCTCCAATTCTAGTACTACTACTAGTATCATTTGTATCTATGGCTGTTCAACAACAAAATCCCGAAATTAATCTATTAATAGCAAGTCATTCTCTAGTAACATTCATAATGTTTTTTACTATTGAAAATCCTGACTATAATCTAATTACTGCCTTAGACGTTGCTAAAAAACAAGCAGATAAGGCTAACCAAGCCAAAACAGAATTCTTATCTAGTATGTCTCATGAAATAAGAACCCCTCTAAATGCTATAGTTGGTTTCAGTAACTCTATAATAGAAGAAGAGAATTTAAAGGAAATAAAAGAAGAAGCTAAAGACATAGTAATGGCTTCACAAAACTTATTAGAAATAGTTAATGGCATATTAAATATAAGCAAAATAGAAGCTGGAAAAATGGAAATAATAAATACTAATTATAATTTAACAAGTACAATTGATGATATTGTAAAACTAGTTAAACCTAGAATAGAAGAAAAACCTATAGAATTAAAAGTAAAATATGCTAAAGATATCCCAGGAGTGTTATATGGTGATCAAGGTAAAGTAAAAGAAATAATAACAAATATTTTAACTAATGCTTGTAAATATACTGAAAAAGGAACAATATCAGTAGATGTAAGTTGCATAAACGAAAAAGATATATCTAAATTAGTAATAGGAATAGAAGATACAGGAAGAGGTATTAAACCAGAAAAAATAGATAAATTATTTACTAAATTCGATAGATTAGATGAAGATAAAAATACTACTTTAGAAGGAACTGGATTAGGACTTGCTATTACTAAAAGCCTAGTTGATATGATGGGTGGTAAAATAATAGTTCAGTCTAAATATGGTAGTGGTTCTAAATTTACTGTATATCTAAGTCAGAAAATTGTTTCTATGGATAATAATTTAGAAATAGAAAAAGATAATAAGTTGGATCTAATTGATTATTCAAATAAAAAAATATTAGTTGTAGATGATAATAAATTAAATTTAAAAGTTGCCACTAGATTACTTAAAAATTATAATATCACCCCAGATACATGTGAAAGTGGATTAGAATGCCTAGATAAAATTAAAAGTAATACCTACGATTTAATATTAATGGATGATATGATGCCCAAAATGAGTGGGGTAGAGACCATGAATAAACTAAAAGAAGATAAAAAATTCAAAACTCCAATTATTATTTTAACAGCAAATGCTGTTAGTGGTATGAAAGAACAATATTTAAGTGAAGGAGCATCAGATTATCTAGCTAAGCCAATAGATAAATATGAGTTAGATAGAATACTAAATAAATTTTTAAAATAAAAGAAATACTTCATAAGTATTTCTTTTTTACATCATATACATATTATTATCAGGTTCATTATTATGAGTAGTTTCTAATCTGTTTAATCTATTATTAATTAATTTAATTTGATTTTCTATTCTAGATATTCTATTTTCCATATTATCATAAGAAGAACTATTATTTACATAAATATTATTAGGTGTATTATCATTAGGATACATTTGATTAGGATACATACCAGGTATTGGCATCACCCCTTGATAACCACCATAAAACATATCTCTATTATCATTATTCATATATTATATCTCCTTTTCAAATCTATTATATGATAACAGACTAATAAGTTGACTTAAATATATTAAATTTGATATACTCATTAAAGAGGTGCATTATGAGATTAAAACATGTAAAAGGAGCTATAGAGATAATAGAAAAAGGAACATATTATATAAATAATCCAGAAGATTATATAGGCAATTGGAACAAAGTATTTAACAACAATAATCCCATCTATATAGAAATAGGTATGGGTAAAGGTAATTTTATAATAGAAAATGCTAAAAAATATCCAAATATAAATTTTATAGGTATAGAAAAATTTGATAGCGTTATAGTTAGGGCTATAGAAAAATCCAATAGCGTAGAATTAAACAATTTAAAATTAATTAAAATAGATGCTATTAATATAGATAAAATATTTGATAAAGAAATAGATTTAATATATTTAAATTTTTCAGACCCATGGCCTAAAGATAGACATGCTAAAAGAAGACTAACTAGTCCTATATTCTTAAATTTATATGATAATATTTTTAAAAATGATAAAAAAATTATTATGAAAACAGATAATAATAATTTATTCGATTATTCCATAGAAACACTAAAAGAACACGGCTACAAACTAAAAAATATAACAAGAGATTTAACTAGTCTAAATGATAAAAATAATATTATGACTGAATATGAATCTAAATTTATAGATAAAGGAATAAAAATAAATAGATTAGAAGCCACTAAACAATAGTGACTTCTTTTACTTTACAAAAATAAATAAATATTTGTAAAATACTATTGCATAAATAAAATAAATATTATATAATTTAATTATCATAGGATAGGAGGATAATATGAAAAAGAGAGTTATATTATTATTAATAGGGATTTTATTATTAACACCAAAAGTAGCATTTGCAGAAGGTGAAACCTGTGAATACACAAACTATTATTTCTTTGCTGAAATAAACACATCTACTGGTGTGCAGCAAGGAATAACAGCAGCAAATGATGGAGTTTGGAAAAGAAGCCATTATACATATTTCCCAGGACTTCCAGATGGAGCAACAATAGATCAAGAAAAATCTAAAAAAGTATGTTTATCTAAAGGAAATAATGTAGTAGACACAAGTAATGGATGTGAAGATGAGGGATTAACATTAACTGCATATTACGATAAGTTTGAGAAATTAATTAATAAAGGTAGAAAAAAAACATCATTTGATACACCAAGTGGTAGTACATTCTATGTAGAATATGACGTTTCTAAAACTGAAAAACATTTTATGCATGGTGCTTGGACTTCACAAAGAGGTGGAACAATAGATAATACAGGAGATGGCTATGTTAATTTTTCAATCGGAACAGATGGAAGTGTTTTAGAACCAAGTACCATAGCTGGTGGCTCTTTCTTACCAGATACATTAATAACTTTTTCTGATTTAATAGGATATAATGCTTTTGAAGCACATATAGAAAGAGATATAACACAAGAAAAATTAGAACAAGCAACACCATATAATTCAAAGTGGGGTAATAATACTACCTTAACTCCAGCTTTATACAAAATAGTATATACTATGAATTGTCCAGCAGAGCCAAAATATAATGCTAGAATAGATTATTATTATAAAGGAACAACTGATAAAGTTGAATTTAAAGATTCATCAAAAAATCCATATACAGAATCAGATTTACAAAAAGGATATGGTGAAGGCTCTAATAAAGTAACTATAACTTCACCAGAAGCTAAAAATGAATCATGTAAACCATTAACACCTTCAGTTGATATAGTAATTTCTTCAACTAATCCTGAAGATTTCCATGAAGTAGTAGAATATGAATGTACATCATTTGAAGCAACAATTAATTACTTTATAGTAGATGATGATGGCAAAAAAACAGTTGTTAAAAAATTTGATGATGGCAGTCCTAGTCCTTATCATGAGGAAGGATTAAAAAATGGTGACAAAAGATCTGTAAAATCACCTGAAATAAAAGGATGTTCTCCTGACAAGTCAAAAGTAGATTTTACCATAGAAAATACAAATTTTGAAACTGATGTAACATATAACTGTTCTAAGGTTAAAAGTTCACCAGCAACAGGTACATTAATATATCTAACTTGGTTATTAGGATTCGCTTCATTAGGATGTTCAATATATTATTTTAAAAAAGCGAAAGATGAAGCAAAAGTAAATGAATAATAGAAAACAAATACTAAAAGTATTTGTTTTTTTAATATTTATTGTAATAAAAAGAGAAGTATGATATAATCAAAGCATAAAGGGTAGGCGATATAATGAAAAAAGGATGTTTTTATTTATTATTGTGTTTCTGTAGCTTTTTTGCAATTAACATTATGAAGGTACAAGCAGATATTACAGCGCAATTTTCTATTGTAGATAGGCATGATATTTATCTGGAAAATTGTGATTCTTCTGGGAATTGTAGTACATCTAGTAACTATACAATATACAAAAAAACAGTTGATGGTAAAACCGCATATTGTATGGAATTAAATAAAACTGTACCAAAAGGAACTTGCACAAGAAGAGATAGTTGGTGGAGGCCAAATTATAGGCATGCTTTAATTGCAGCTCAAATAATCAAAATAGGTAAGGCTCAATCTGGAAGCAATGAATGGAATAAATATTTATGGATCCAAGAAGCACTAAATTGTAACCAGCCATCTGATTATACCTGGTCAAAAGCCTGTAATTCAAAGATGGTTAAAGCAATAATAAATGAAGCAACGACAGAATATAATAAATATAAATACACAGAACTATCTAATACATCAACACTTCCAACACCTACATTCAGTGGTAGTAAACAATTAGAAAGAAAAGGAACTGGTAAATACTTATCAAGTGCTATTACTATAAAAGGATTAGAAAAAACATATGGTGGAGAAGAATATGAAACTAAAAAAGTATCATATACTCTAACTGCTACATCTAGCAAAGGTACAGCATATATATGTGATACTGCTACAACAAATTCTAATAATTGTAATACTCGAACAATAACAATATCTAATTTAACAGAAAAAACATTTTATATATTATTAACAGGTGCTGGTGATAATGGTGGAAATGTAAGTATATCATTAAAAGGTAGCAATGAAAGCTCATATCCTACGACATATTATTGGGATTGTGGTAGTGATTCACAACGAATGATTACAGAAGGAGATAATATTACTATAACTAGAAATGTATCAAAAAGTTACTCTCTTATATATAATGAATCTGATAAACTAACTGCTAGAGTAGAAAAATTAGATAGTAACGGTGAAAATCTAGAAGGGGCAAAGCTGACTTTATTTACAGCTAGTGATGAAGATGGAGTTACGAATAAAAAAGAAATATGTACTATTAATGGTACTAATTCCAGTTGTCAAGATACAACCCTTTTATTAGATGGTTCTGATGGTAAAGGCTTCACTAATGGAAGATATATATGCTATATTGAAACAGAAGCAGCACCAAAGTATAAGTTATATAGTAAGAAACCTTTGTGCCAACAAATAAACTCTAATTCAAGTGAAACAATATATTATTTAACTTTTGAAGATGGTACCGTTAGTGAAGATCAAAGTGATATAGATAATTATAATAATAAAGCTTTATATTGTAATGCTACTAAGTATAGAGATATAACTAGTGAATATGTAAATAGTGTTATTGACCAAGGCATAACTGATAATCCAAAATTATCTTTAGGAGAATGTAGTGATAATATTAGTAAAGCTACAATATGTATAGAACATTTAACATTTATGGGAAACCCAGGCGACGTAGAAGAAAATGACATTGATAGATATAGATATGATAGTACAGGAAACAGTTGTCAAAGTACAACAGATTCTGAAAATAATCCGATAGAACCTACAGGCCAAAACTATTGTATATCTAAAGATACATATAAAGAATTAGAACGAAAACCTTGTGGAACAGATGGATTAATAGGTGACTCTGTTTGTTACAATAGCAGTACTAATACTTCAATAGATGATAAATTTTGCGCTAGTGGAACAAACCTAACAACAATCACTTCTAATAATGGTAGTTATGTATTTAGCGTTGAAAATAGTTTAAATGAAGTACTAATAAGTAAAAAAGCCATAACAGGTACAGAAGAATTACCTGGAGCTATTCTATCTTTGTATACTACTAATGAAGTAGGAGAATGTACAGAAACACTAGCTACCAGTGAAGCCTTTACATATAGACAAATTGCTGATAGTAAATCAACAGGCATAATAAATTATGATAATATATCACAAGCTATGGAAACATTAAGCAATAATTATAATCCAGCAAAAGATGGATTAAGTTGGATATCTTCTTATATTCCAGCTTCTATCCAAGGATTAGAAACTGGAACTTATTGCCTACAAGAAGAAATAGCACCAATGGGCTACAAAAAATTAACAACTGTAACAAAATTTAAAATAAATGATGATGGTAGTGTAGAATTAATTGATAATAAAAGCGCAGATTATGATGAATCTACTAATACTATATCAATTCATGATGAATTAATAAAAATAACTATTAGTAAACAAGATATGACGACAAGTAAAGAATTACCTGGAGCAACTCTATCAATATGTGGAGCTGTAAAAAATGCAGATGGAGATTACGAAATGGTTAAAAGTAATAATGGAGACTGCTCTGTTGTTACATTAAGTAATGGGGAAGCTGCTACTTGGGTATCAGAAGAAACTCCTCATATAATAGAAGGATTAGGAGAAGGAAGCTATTACTTAGTAGAAATAACAAGCCCTGATGGCTATGAAGAAGCTGAATCAATCTTCTTTACTGTCGATGAGCAAGGAAATATCACTGACAAAAATGGTACAAACATTAAAGATAGTAAAATTATAATGAAAGATAAACCAAAAGATAATAAAAAAACAGGTGATGCAATAATGGCTGTATTGATGATTATAATAATAATGTCTATAGGCTCTATGGTTTATTTTAAAAATGAAAAAGAATCTTTAGTATAATAAATAAAACATTATATTTCAAATATAATGTTTTTTTTGTTAAAAAACACAAGTATCTAGCTTTTTTACCATATTTATGATATTATTTAAATAGGAAAGTGATAATATGAATAATAAAGGATTTACTCTAGTAGAATTATTAGTCTCAGTTGCCTTACTAGCTATAATATCATTAATAATAACACCAACCATTATGGGAGTCATAAAAGATAATAAAATAGAATCATGTAAAAAATTATTTTCATCTACAGAAGAAGCAGCAAAAGTATATGTAAGTGAAAATAGATATGGAACTATTCCGGGGAGTATAAAAGCTAGTGAATTAAAAAACAAAGGATATTTAACCAATAGTACTATAAACCAATTAACAAAGACAGATATAAGCAGTAACATTACAGTAACAATAACATTTAATACCACTACAAAAAAATTTAAATATGAAACCAAATATGTAAGTGGAGGTACCACAAAAAAACCAGAAGAATATTGTCAATAATAAATTCGTAAACTTAATAGAAATTATTAAAAAATAATTGTTTTTTATATAATGTTATGATAAAATGATAGTGTATAATTACATGATAGGAGAGGATAAATATGGCTCTAAGCGGAAAAATAAAAAAAATGTTTGATAGTGAAGAAGAAGACATGGATGAATTAGAAGAAAAAGTAAGTTCTAATAAAGATGGTAAAATGATTCTATTAGAACCACGTGCTTATTCAGAAAGCCAACAAATAGCGGACCATTTAAAAAAGAAAAATACTGTTGTTGTTAATATGAAAAGAGTAACACCAGATCAAGCCAAAAGAATAATTGATTTTTTAAGTGGAACTGTATATGCTATTGGTGGAGATTTACAAAAAATAGGTGGTGGTATATTCTTATGTACACCTAATAATGTAGATGTAGAAGGTGCCATAACTGATGATGAAAAAGGAAAAGATAAGGATGATATAGATTTAGAATGGTAAGTTAAGAGGTGACTTATGAAAAGATTTAATATTGTTAATACTGGCTATGATATTAATGAAGTTAATAGGTTCATAGATGTTGTAATAAGTAGACTAGAAAAATTAAATGAAGAAAATACTAAATATCTTGAAATAATTGATGAATTAAAAAAGAATTCACAAAATAAAGAAGAGCCTAAAAATACAATTGATAACGATAAACTAGCCAAAGTTTTATTAGCGGCAGAAGAAACTAGTTCAATGATGAAAGAATTAGCTAAAAAAGAAGCAGAAATAGTCCTAGAAGATGCCAAAAGAAATGCAGACAATATTATCCAAGAGTCATTAATAGAAGCCAGTAAAAATGAACAAGAAGCAGCCATTCTGAAAAAGAATATAGAAATATGTAAAAATAGAGTAAAATCTATTTTAAATAATCAATTAGAAATATTAGAAGATATAGATAAAGTTGAGATATAATCTTGACTTTTATTTTTAATTTGTTATAATTGGTGTATATTGTTTGAAAGCACGAGAAAGAGACGTTATTTAATTTATATTTTTAGAGAGTTAGTGGTTGGTGAAAACTAATAATATAATTAAATATAGATCACTCTGGATGTGATTAATTGATAAGATTAATCCGGATTAATATCCGTTATAAAAATTAAGAGCACTTATGTGAATTAAGGTGGTACCGCGGTAATATATCGTCCTTAAGTTATATAAGTGCTTTTAATTTTCGTATTCAAATAATAAAGGAGGATAAAAATGAAAAAGTTTAAAGAATTAGACAAAAGAAAAGTAAATGAAGTAGAAACAGATATACTCAAATACTGGGATAAAATTGATATCCTAAAAAGAAGTTTAGAAACTAGAGAAGGAAAAGAAGACTATGTTTTTTATGATGGCCCTATATATGCTAATGCAATGCCAGGACTACATCACCTATATGGTAAAAATATTAAAGACGCAATTTGTAAATACAGAAATATGAAAGGAAACAGAGTATACAGAAAAATAGGCTTAGATACTCATGGATTACCTATAGAAGTAAATGTAGAAAAAAAATTAGGAATAACCTCTAAA
Source organism: uncultured Erysipelotrichaceae bacterium (assembly GCA_902766875.1). Taxonomy (GTDB): domain Bacteria; phylum Bacillota_I; class Bacilli_A; order RF39; family UBA660; genus RUG11215. Next base: position 11,383 of record CACXFI010000012.1, read on the forward strand.
AAAGATATAGAAGCTATGGGTATTGATAAATTCAATGAAGAATGTAAAAAAGCTACAGCCACTAACATAAAAGATGTTTGTGATTTAACAAGATTAATGGGTCAATTTATAGATGTAGATGATCCTTACATTACTTGTACTAATGACTATATAGAAAGTGAATGGTGGGTAATAAAAAAATTCTCAGATGCCGGACTTCTATATCACAGTAATAATGTTGTACCATATTGTTCTAGATGTGGGACAGAATTATCAGCTCATGAAGTAGCTCAAGAATATAAAGAAGTAAGTGTTAATACAGTTTATGTTCCATTTAAAATGAAAGACGAAGAAAACACTTACGCTCTAGCTTGGACAACTACTCCATGGACTCTACTAGCTAATCTAGCTTTAACAGTAAACCCTAAAGAAACTTATATTAAAGCTAATTCTAAAGGATATAACTTTATAGTAGCAGAAAAATTAGCAGACCAAGTCTTAGGTGAAGGTTATAAAATAGTAGAAAAATATAAAGGTAAAGACTTAGAGTATAGAGAATACGAACAATTAATACCAGAATTAAAAGTAGAAGGAAAAGCTTTCTTCATCGCTTGTGCTGATTATGTAACAATGACAGATGGTACTGGTATCGTTCATACTGCTCCTGCTTTTGGTGCTGATGACGCTGAAACAGGAAGAAGATATAATATGGCTTTTGTAAATCCTGTTGGAACAGATGGTAAATATACTGAAGGCCCTTGGAAGGGAAGAACAGTATATGAAGAAGAATTAGAATTAGATATAATCAAATATCTAAAAGAAAATGATAAACTATTCAAAAAAGAAAAAATAAAACATAATTATCCACATTGTTGGAGATGTAAAACACCACTATTATATTATTCTAAACCAGCTTGGTATATAAAAACTACAGCTTATAAAGATAAAATAATAGAAGCTAATAAAAAAGTTAATTGGGTACCTTCTTTCATAGGAGAGAAAAGATTTGCTAACTGGTTAGAAAATCTAGTAGATTGGAATGTGTCTAGAAATAGATATTGGGGATGCCCATTACCAGTATGGACTTGTGAATGTGGTCACACTCATACAATAGGTTCAATAGAGGAATTAAAAGAATTATCTTTAGAAGAATTAAAAGATGAAGAAATAGATTTACATAGACCATATGTTGATGATATTCATATCAAATGTGAAAAATGTGGAAAAACTATGAATAGAGTAGTAGAAGTACTAGATGTATGGTTTGATTCAGGAGTTATGCCATATGGCCAATTCCATTATCCATTTGAGAATAAAGAATTATTTGAATCACAATTCCCAGCAAGTTTCATATCTGAAGGAATAGATCAAACAAG
>CACXFI010000013.1 GCA_902766875.1 uncultured Erysipelotrichaceae bacterium
TACGTATACGTATACTACTGCATCTTCACTACCAGGGCCAATACCTACATATGGATCTTTAGCAAATTCAACTCCTGGTAATAATTTGTGTTGAGCATCTGGATCCCAACTCTTTTCAAATAGATTACCATCAAGACTTCCTGGTCCTGTTTCTATTTCATCTTCTAATAATGTTGTTGGATCTGTTGGATCTGTTTTTGGTTCTGTAAATGAACCTACTGTGAAGTTATTAGTTAATTCGCTTGTGCTTGTTAACCAAGCTACTGTTCCGCCTACTGCTACTAATAATACTAGTAATAATAGAGGGATTAATAATTTTTTCTTATTTTTCATTTTTTTCTTCTCCTTCTTTTTTCTCAAATAGAAATGATATTATAACAACGAATAAAGTTATACCAATAACTATATATAATCCTGGACTTTTGGTAATGAATTTATTTATGTAACCTAGGTATGGTATACAATATATTGGTGTCCCAATTAGATTATCAAATGACACAGGATTAGCATCATGAATTATATTTCCATTGCTATCTATATTGTTTATTCCTTGAGTTTTAAACTGCTTATTAATTTCATCAATTTCATATACTTCATGGGTTGCTACAATATCACTGTCTGTCATATAGAAAGTTATAACATCTCCGACTTTTATATTGTTATAATCTATTTTTTTTACATATATAAGTGATCCTACTGGGTAGTCTGGTTCCATACTACCACTGGTTACTATATATGGTTTAATTTTAAATAGATTAGGAACAGCAAATAATATTACTAATATTACTTCTATTGTTAATATTAGTGATAATAAAATGTTCCAAGATTTTCTTAGTATTTTAATGTTATCACCTTCTGCTAAAATAGTTAAATTATCGAATAAATTCTCTGCTTATCTATCATTCCTATTTTATATATTAATTATATATAAATAGTAGAATTTTGTCAATTATTTTATTAGTTAACTATAAAGGACATTTATCATTGTTTTGTTGGCCAAAATATATTTTTAAATAATTGACATTATTACTTAAATAATATATTATTAATATAGAGAGTAGTGTGGTGTGAATATGGCAGAATTATCTAATAATAGGAGAGAGGTAACTACTCCACTTAGTAATATAAATATAATTAATGACCCTAAAGGTGGTACAATTGCTGTTTTCAAAAATGGTAAAGCTGTTAAACAACGAGAGTTTTTAAATGTTCGTGAAATATTAAATATAAAAGTTAAAGAAATCATGGAAGATCCAGTAGCTCGGAAAAGTTTTGAAAAATTATCTCTTGATGAGCGAAATCAGTATTTAGTAGATTGGTATCTTGATGGTTACAAAAAGATTTATGATCTTAAATATGGTGTGGATCAGGCCAAACCCGAAAATAAGGCTGAAGCTGCCACAAAAAAAGTTGCAGATAGTAAGATAAAAGATGCTCGTTCTAATAAGGAATTAGGTATTGTTGAGAGTGATGGTGTTATAAATACAATTGAAGAAAAACCTAATGGAGAAATTACTGTTAATGAGATAAATAATTATAATAATGATAGTATAAATATTGTAACTTCTGATTCTGAAAGTTCTGATTTGGGCTCAGAAAGTGAGACTATAACTACTGATGATGCTAGTTTAAGTAATACAACTACTAATACTAGTGATAGTTATTTGAGTAATGATAATTCTGAGATAATTAGTGAAGTAAATACAGAATCTCAATCTATTGATAATACTAATAGTAATGTTCAAGAACAAAGGCAGGAAACTAATATATCTCATTCACCAAATAGTACTAGATTTGTTAGGACTTTAAGACCTAGAACATTACAACCTAATCAAAGATATAGAGCTGTTAGGCCTAATGGTTTTATTGAAAATAGTATCATTGTTACAATATTAGTTTTAGCTACTATATTAGGATTAATAATTGGTTCTATTGCTGCTTTATATAAATAAGGAGTGATATTATGGATAATAAAAATAACGAAGCTAAAGAAAAGCCTGTTGAATATAACACCCCTATTCCAAGCACTAATTTTAATGGTACTCCAAATTATAATACTTTAACTAATCATGATCAATCAGATAATAATAAAGTTAAGGTTAGAAGACCGTTGCAACAAAATTCGTATATGATGAATAGACTAACTAGAAATGGATATATAGGATTACAAATATTAATAATAATATTAACTCTAGCTACTTTATTAGGAATGATAGTTGGGGCTACTATATATGTATATACAAAATAAAAAAGAGCTTAGCTCTTTTTATTTTATTTCATTCCAATCTAGTTTAGATAAATCAATATCTTTAGCATTACCTTTAACACTAGATATAACTTCATCATCAGAAGTGAATCTTGTAACATTTTTAGAAATATTATCTGTAATAGTTACATTATGATTTTCGTCATATTCTACTTCATAATCTTTAACTGTTTTTCTACTATATCCATCTGTATCAATTTTATAGAAAGTTAGTCCATGAATGGATGCTCCACTAGAACCATAAAAATACATAATACCATTATCCCACAATTTAAGACTGCATCTATCACCTAAGCATGTTTCATCTTTGAACAATCTAACTGGGTTGTTACTATAAGTATATACTTCAAATATACTATTTTCTCCGTCTCCTACTAGTAGTTCATCTTTACCATCTTTATTTATATCATAATATACATAATTAAATTTAACAGAGTCATATGTATGATAATAAAACATCATTCTATCATTAATATATGGATATTTTGTTTCATTATCAGTATTATTGCTATAATTTTCATCTTTCATAGCTTTTCTATATTCTTCTATTATACTGTTATATTTATTTTCACTTTCATCTTTACTAATTTCATCTGTATTATTAGATTTATTTTTCTCATAAGTGCCACTGAAATAAACACCATGACCTGCATAAGGATTATTACCTGTAGAATATGACTCTTCTATTGTTATTTTATCTTTATCAAATTTAAATAATATTGTTGTCTCAGTGTCATATTCGTTTTTATAAAACTTATAACTATTCTCACCATCTAAAATAGCTGTACCAGATAAATTACCAATATTTGGTCCTTTTTCCATATCTCCTTTATAAGCACTAAGTTCAAAATCTATTGATTTATCATCTTGCTTTGTGATAACTAGAGTAGCACAATTAACTATTCCTGTTTCGGCACATGTTCCTCTATCATAAGTACCGGCTAATGATAATTTGTTTTTTTCTACCTCTACTACATTTTTTTCTTTTTTATCTTTATCTTTAGATAATACTTTATCATAGATAAGATATCCAGCTAAACCTAATATAATTATAAATAATATAATTAATAGTCCTGTATTATTTTTCTTTTCCATAACATACCTTCTTTCTAATTTAATTATAACAAAATAAAAAGTGTAAGGATATATAAAAATATATCTTTACACTTTTAGTTTACATATTATTTTTCTAGTATTTCTTTTAAGAACATACCAGTATATGATTCTTTTACTTTTGATAATTGTTCTGGAGTGCCTGTTGCTACAACACTACCTCCTCTATTACCACCTTCTGGTCCTAAATCTATGATATAATCTGCTACTTTTATAAAGTCTAGATTATGTTCTATTACTAGTACTGTATCGCCATTTTCTACTATTCTGTTTAAAATTACTAATAATTTTTTGATATCATCAGTATGTAATCCAGTAGTTGGTTCATCTAGGATGAAAATACTTTTACCGGTAGCTTTCTTTTGTAATTCTTTAGATAATTTTACTCTGGCTGCTTCTCCTCCTGATAAGGTTGGAGCACTTTGTCCTAGTTTAACATATCCAAGTCCAACATCATGTAAGACTTGTAATTTATTTAGTACTTTAGGGTGATTTTCAAAGAATTTCATAGCTTGGTCTACTCTCATATTTAAAACATCATTAATATTTTTATCTTTATATTTTACAGATAGAGTTTCACTATTATATCTGGTGCCACCACAAACTTCACATGGGACGTAAACATCTGGTAAGAAATGCATTTCTATTTTTTTTACGCCATCTCCCCAGCAAGCTTCACATCTTCCACCTTTAACGTTAAATGAAAATCTAGATTTATCATAGCCTCGTACTTTGGCATCATTAGTCATAGCGAAAATATCTCTGATATCATCAAATACTCCTACATAAGTAGCTGGATTACTTCTTGGGGTTCTTCCTATTGGTGATTGAGTTATTTGAACTACTTTATCTATATTTTCTATACCTTTAATAGTTTTATGCTTACCTGGTTTATTTTTACTTGTATATATGGTATTAGCTAGTACTTTATATAATATTTCATTTACTAGTGTACTTTTACCGGAACCACTTACTCCAGTTACTAGAGTTAGAGTACCTAGAGGTATTTTGACATTTATATTTTTTAAATTATTTTCACTAGCCCCTTTAATTTCTAGATATTTACCATTTCCTTTTCTTCTTTTTTTAGGTATTTCTATTTTTTCTGTTCCTCTTAAATATGCTCCTGTTAGGCTATTTTTATTATTTATTACTTCTTTAGGAGTACCAGCCGCTACAACATAACCGCCTGAGTCTCCGGCACCTGGTCCTATATCAATTAGGTAGTCAGCTGCTAGCATGGTATCAGTATCATGTTCTACTACTATTAGAGAATTACCTAAGTCTCTCATGTTAAGTAGAGAGTTTATTAGTTTTCTATTATCTCTTTGATGAAGACCAATACTTGGTTCATCTAAGACATATAAGACTCCTGTTAATCTAGAACCTATTTGAGTAGCTAATCTTATTCTTTGGCTTTCTCCTCCTGATAAAGTACCGGCTGCTCTACTTAGTGTTAAATAATCTAATCCAACATTGATTAAGAAATCTAGTCTGCTATTTATTTCTTTTACTATAACATTGGCTATTTCTTTTTGTTCTTTATTTAATTTTAATTTATTCATGAATTCTTTTAATTCTATTATCGATAATTTAGTTACTTCATAAATATTTTTGTTATTTATAAGTACTGATAAGACACTATTTTTTAATCTAGATCCATGACATGTTGGGCATTCCATTTCAACCATAAAGTTTTCTATCCATTCTCTTATCCAAGTACTTTTGGTTTCAACATATCTTCTTTCTAAATTAGTAATAATTCCTTCAAAATAATTAGATGCATTTCTGGTATTACCATTTTTAGATACGTAATTAAAGTTTAAAATATCGGGACTACCATATAATATTATATCTAATTCTTCTTTAGTTAGGTCTTTTACTTTTTTATTTAAATCAATATTATAATATTTACTAACAGTATTTAATTCTGTATTCATAATGTTATTGCCATCATCTAAGTCTACTGTTACAATAGCTCCATCTTTAATAGATTTATTTTTATCAGGTATAATTAAATCTATATCTAATTTATATTTTAATCCTAATCCTTTACAATCTGGGCATGATCCATATGGGGCATTAAAACTAAAGATTCTTGGTTCTAATTCATCTAATGAATAATCACATAATGGGCAAGCAAAGTTTTCACTAAGTAATATTTCTTCTTTACCTACTACATCAATTATTACTTTACCTTTAGCTAGTTTGCAAGCGCTTTCGATACTATCAGTAAGTCTACTTCTAATATTATCTTTTATTATTAATCTATCTATTACTACAGATATGTTATGTTTTTTATTTTTTTCTAATTCTATATCTTCAGATAAATCTCTTATTTCATTATCTATCTTACATCTTATATATCCATCTTTTCTAAAACTTTCTAATAAATCTTTATGAGTACCTTTTTCTCCTTTTATAACAGGAGCCATAATCATTATTTTAGAATTTGGTTCTATATCTAGTGTTTTATTAACCATTTCTTCTATGCTTTGACTAGATATAGGAATATGATGATTAGGACAATATGGGGTACCTACTCTTGCAAATAATAATCTTAAATAATCATATAATTCAGTTACTGTTCCGACAGTACTACGAGGGTTTTTATTAGTAGTTTTTTGATCGATACTGATACTTGGAGATAATCCTTCGATGCTATCAACATCTGGTTTTTCGGTTCCACCTAAAAATTGTCTGGCATAACTACTTAGGCTTTCAACATATCTTCTTTGTCCTTCAGCATAGATAGTATCAAAAGCTAAACTACTTTTACCAGAACCACTTACTCCAGTCATTACAACTAATTTATTTTTAGGTATTTCTATATTAATATTTTTTAAATTATTTTCTCTAGCACCTTTTATAATTATTTTGTCCATAATATCACTTCCAGTTTTTAATATTATACATATTTTAATGTATATTTCAATAACTAATTTTTTCCAATATTTAGTTTTCTTATTTTAGCTTTAATTCTTTGTAGAGTATTATCTATAGATTTTACATCTTTATTTAGAAGACTAGCGATATCACCATTAGAATATCCTTTGATTCTAAGATTAAATACATCTAGTTCAAAAGTAGTAAGTTTATTTTGAATTGTTTTTAATATTTCTTGATTATCTTCTTTAGATATAATTTCGTTTTCTGGGTTATCGTTATCATCATATATAAAATTTAAGATATTAATATTATCTTGATCATTATCGAAGCTGATTGCTTCATTTAGAATTTTATGTTTATCGCGAGAGAATTTTAACATCATTGATTTTAATTGTCTATCGACACAGATGGAAGCAAAAGTATAGAATATGGCATTATCATTTTGATTAAAGTCTCTAATTGCTTCTTCAAATCCTATCATGGCTTCTTGAATTACATCTGATAATTCGATTCCTTTATTGCTTACATATTTATATACTTCTCTTGATTTACTATGAATTAGGGGTTTATATTTTTCATATAGTTTATTTATAGCATCTTCGTTATGTTCATGGGCTAAAACCACTAATTCGTAATCATTATATTCCACTATCTATCACCTACTATATGAGATAAGATTATTCCACAACTAACAGAAGCATTTAAACTATTTATTTTGCCAGTCATAGGAATAGTTGCTATATAGTCACAATTATCTCTAACTATTTTACTTATACCTTTTCCTTCATTACCGATAACTAGACAGATAGGTACTTTATAATCAATAGTTCTATAGTCAGTACTGCTCATATCAGTACCTACTATCCAGTATCCTTTATCTTTAAGTTTTTTAATAGTAGTATTTAAGTTAGGTACTCTAATTATTGGTACATACTCTATAGCACCTACTGATGTTTTAACAACTGTTCCATTTATATTAACACTTCTATCATTAGGGATAATAATACCATCTATGCCTAAAGCCTCACAAGTTCTTATTATAGCTCCAAAGTTATGAGGGTCTTCTAAATGATCTAACATTACAAGTAATGGATATTCTTTATCAATATTATCTACTATTTCATCTAAATCATAAGTTTTAATATCATCTATTTCTAATACTATTCCTTGATGTAGTCCATCTACTTTTCTATCTAATTCTTTATTATTAACAAAGATTATTTTAACTTTATTATCTCTTAATTTATTAATAATATCTTTATCTTTAAAATTATCGCTTATATAAGCTTTTCTTATTTTATCTTTACTACTAATCTTTTCTCTAGCTACATTTTTACCATATATATACATTATTCCACCTCTATATATTTAAATATTTCATTTAATCTATCTTTATTAGTTATATATAAATATCCTATTAAAGCTTCAAATCCTGTAGACATTTTATAAGTAATTATATCTGTATTTTTCGGATGATAATTTCTTTTATAATTTCTTCCTCTTTTAACTATATCTAATTCTTCAGTAGTTAAGATATTATTATTAATTAAATAGTCTAGTACTTTAGCTTGGCTCTTAGCTGATACATAATCTATTTCTTTTTTTTGTAATTCATCTACATAAACTATACCTTTATTAATTAGATATTCTCTAATTCTTAGTTCATATATAGCATCTCCTAAATAAGCCATAGTAATTATATTCATAGTACTTGTATTCATTAAAAATCACCATAAGAATATAATAACATAAATTTATATAAAATAATAAAGAAATTAGATTATTTATCTAATTTCTTTTGATAATATTCTTCTAGTGTCAAGTTATTTTTATATAAGTATTTAGAAATATCTCCTACATATCTTATATGCCATGGTTCATAGTTATAGCCTGTTATTTCTTCTTTACCAAATGGATATCTTAAGATAAAGCCATATTTATGTATATTCTTATGTAGATAGTTAATTTCTTTCATATCAATAAGGTCATGTTCTATGTAACATTTATCATTTTTATATACACATATATCTATAGCTAGTCCTGTTTGATGTTCAGAGCTACCTGGGGTAGCTACTGCTCTACTTGCATAACTTAATCCTTTATCATGAACTAATTTATTATATATTTTTTCTTGATATTTATAACTTCTATATCCACTCATTATATCAATATTATAATCTAATCTTTTCATGTCTTTTTGCAATTTTTTAAACATTTCAAAACATTTATTATTTAGATAGATATTGTTTTTATATATACTATCAGTAAGTATTAAATTATCTGGTACATAGTTATTATCTACTTTGTTAGTTTTATTAACTAACATTGTATAATCCATAACATCACCAATATATTATATGTATATAAATAAAAAAAGATATAGATATCTATATCTTATTCTACTTTAGAAATACTCTTATGCTTTTTCATAAGTTTTTTTACGCCTATAGGATGTGGGAAGGCTACGGTTATAATAGATTTATCTACTGATACTACTACTCCTATACCATATTCTGTATGTTTTATGTGTTCTCCTACTTTGTAGTCTATATCTTCATCTTTGAACATATTAGTTTTATTAATAAATTTATTTACTTTGGTTATGATACTATCTGTTTTCTTTTCTAATTCAATATATTTGCTATCTATTTCATCCATAAATCTACTAGGAGGATTTACTTGAGTATTTCCAAATAGCATTCTTCTTTTAGCATTAAATAGCCATAATTTTTTCTTAGCTCTAGTTATAGCTACATAACATAATCTTCTTTCTTCTTCGATAGCACTATTAGTTCCTTCATTAATAGAATTAAAGTGTGGAAATAATCCTTCTTCCATACCTATTACAAAGACATAATCAAATTCTAGGCCTTTAACTGAGTGAATTGTCATTAAATTTACTTTATTAGTATTATCTTGGTGTTCTGACATATCACTAACTAGAGATATTTCATTTAAGAAGTCATCTA
>CACXFI010000014.1 GCA_902766875.1 uncultured Erysipelotrichaceae bacterium
TGTATCTAAGAGGCTTTTAAAAAAGAATGTTCCTATTAATGTAGCTGTTAGTTTTATGTTAGCATCTCCTATTATTAATCCAGTAGTGTTATTATCTACATATTATGCTTTTTATAGGACTAATCCAGAAATATTTTGGTATAGATTATTATTTGGTATTGTTATATCTTTAATTATTGGTATTATTATGGAATTAATATTTAAAGATAAGCTAGTAATTACAAATAATATTAAGGAAATAGAGGAAGATTGTCATTGTCATGGTGAATGTCATCATAAACATAAACATACATTTAAAAATGATTTTATATCAATATTTAAGCATGCTTCTTATGATATGTTTGAAGTAGTTAAATACTTAATGTTTGGAGCTTTAATTGCTAGTATAGTTCAAGTATTACTTCCTAGAGATATTCTTGTTATGTTTAATAATAATCAAATGTTATCTATTATTACTTTAATGTTATTTGCATATCTTATATCTCTTTGTTCTACCTCTGATTCTTTTGTTGGTAAATCATTACTTGCTTCTTTTGGAGAGAGTTCTATTATAGCTTATTTATTATTAGGACCAATGATAGATATTAAGAATACTATTGTTCTTCTTGGTAATTATAAGAAAGGATTTGTTTTTACTTTAATTAGTTTAATATTTATTGTAATATTTATATCTTGCTTCATGGTGGTGAGATTACTATGAGAAAGAAGTTTTTAGGATTTATATGTTTTCTATATACTAGTATAATTATTTATGTATTATTATCTGGTAGTATTAAAAATTATTTGGCACCACAGATGCAAATATATTTAAAACTATCAATATTACCTTTATTTATAATTGGTGTTGTTTTATATAGTATTAAGAAAGATAAAGATGAATTTAAAGTTAGTGATTTGATATTAATACTTCCTATTATTTTATTATTTATATCAGGAGATGGTAGACTTACTATGACTCTTGCTAATAATAGAATCAATAATTATAATGATAAAAAGAATACCACTGTTGAAGAAGAAAAAGTAATTAATGAAGTACCTTTAGAAGAAATAACTGAAGATGAGATAGATAACATAGATAATAATAGTAATTATGATTTTTCTAATACTTATTTTGATGTAAGTGATTCTACTTATGATGGGCTTGCTAATTATATAACATATGTTGCTAAGAGTGATACTTATGAAGGTAAAACAATAAGAGTTAAGGGATTTACTATAACAGAAGAAGATTATATCCCTAATGGTTACTTTGCTATTGGCAAGTATTCTGTTAGTTGTTGTGCTGCTGATGCTACTTTTGTTGGTTTTATTGCCAAAAACAAGAAAACTAAAAATAATACTTGGTATGAAATAGAAGGGGTATTAGTTAAGGATAAAGATAAATTAGGATATGATATACTTGCTATTGATGTTATAAATATTAAAGAAATAGATGGTAATTCTGAGGAACAATATGTTTATCCTTGTTATGCTTATGGGGACGGTAGTTGTAAAGATATGCAAAAATATAATTTAGAATATTAAAAGACTTAAATAATAAATGTAAGTCTTTTTGTTATGAATATATTATTTATTTGTTGTTATAATAAAATAATAAGTCTATAAATTTCAATAAATAACTTGACAAATTTATATAAATACAATATAATTTATATTGCCTACCAAGTTTGTGCAGATGTAGTTTAATGGTAGAACCTCAGCCTTCCAAGCTGACTACGGGAGTTCGATTCTCCTCATCTGCTCCATTTGAAGACAACTTACGGACTAACTAAAGTTCGTAAGTTTTTATTTTGCCCGTAGTCAGGCTTGGAAAGGCTTGTTCTACAAAATATAAAAATAATGTTCTCTTTCTAGGAGGGAGGACATTTTTTAATGATTGATTTTAAGATTATTGAAGAAATAAAACCTAATGAAGAAATACTTGATGCTATAAAAGACTACAAATATAAGATTATTAAAGGTAAAGTTAAAACTCTATTACATACCAACTTGCAATTTATTGAACCTACGCAGTACATAATTTCATATCCAACTACCCTAACTATTCTAGAATACAAAGTTAATGAATAATTACAAGAATAAGGCAGAAGAAATTGTCTTAAATGAATATGTTTTTGTATAAATAATCTTCAAAAAAAGAGGAAAAAATTATCAAATAATTTAATCCTCTTTTTCTATTTTTCACAAAGTGGGAGTAAAAGTCGTGTCTAGCCAGCACTGAATTTATAATCCCGCATAAATTCTAGTATGGTAATTCCCATACCCTTTATTATCAGAAATTAAAATCTAAATATACATAATTATTCATATCGTAAGATAAATTATTTTCTATCATTTTGTTAGCAATTTTACAACACTTTGAAATCCTTTCACCATTAAATAGTGGATCAATATATCTAATCTTTGCTCCATGATGTACATAATAAACATTTTGAGGTTCTTCTTTTGATATTTTTATTTTTTTAGCATTTTTCCAAATATTAAATATATCACTATATTTAGAAGATTCTATGATATCTATTACTTCACTTTCTTTTAATTCATATAAATCCTTTTTAGATATTTTGTTTTCTTCACTTAGTCTTTTTAAAATATCAGCAATTAGTTGCATAGAATATCTAGTTCTATCTTCACGATATATAACAGATAATCTACTTGTAATCTTAACAAAGTTTCTTGCAATTTTTTTGGTTTTAAAGCCTAATTCTATTTCTTTTTCTTCGCTAGTTTGTATCTCAATATCATCATAGATTTCTTTAATACTTGCTGAATCTAATAACCTATATGTAAATAAAGCATTTGATAATGAATATTCTAATCTATCAGCAGATAATTTGGGAGTATCATTATCAGCAATAGGATATAGATGATAATTATCTATTTCTGATATTTCAATATTATCCCTTTTTAATATGGTCATAATCTCTTTTGAGTTTCTTAGTATTTCTGTTGTCAAATCTTCTGTTGATTCTTGAGCCATATAATCTCCATTAAGAAAATCTACACAATGCTTAAATGCGGGTGTTGCTATATCGTGAAATAATCCAGATAAAGTTTGCCTTTTATCATGTGTGAAATGCCAAACAATTAAAGCAACTGCAACAGAATGATCTAAACTTGAAAAGAAAAAATCACTTTCAAATAAATCGGAATATATAGTGCCACAAGTAACACTAATATATTGTTGTGATAATAATTCCTTTGTATCTATATATTCATTTAACCATTCTGGAAAATCTGGTTCTAATATTTTAAAA
>CACXFI010000015.1 GCA_902766875.1 uncultured Erysipelotrichaceae bacterium
GTAGGTTTATGTCTAAAATCAACTAACATAAAAACCATTTTAAGATTATTTCTAGTTTCAAGATAATTTTCCATAATAGCCCCAAAATTTTCTTTTAAACTCTTACTAACATTAGCAAAGCCATATCCTGGTGCATCAACAAAATAAAATTCATCATTAATCAAATAAAAATTAAGTGTTTGAGTTTTACCAGGCTTAGATGAAGTTCTAGCCAAATTCTTTCTATTTAGAATAGTGTTAATAAAACTACTTTTACCAACATTACTTCTACCAACTAATAAAAATTCTGGTTTATTATCAGTAGGATACTGACTACTTCTAACAGCAGAGATAATTAATTCAGCACTATTAATTTTCATGATACATCACCACCGTAATTATACTATATAAAGGTAAATTTAGCAAATTTCTCATCTTTCAATAACTATTAATGGAACATAGATTTCATCATCAGTATATCCAGCATGATGCGATAAAAAAGTATTATTATTATCAATTAAACATTTGTTAGAATATGCTATTGCAATAAAATCCCCAATAGCATCTCTAAAAAATTCATGTTCTTTTCCATCACCAAACAACCTACTATTAATAATATCTTCCTTATCATATAATCTAAAATCCTTTCCAAAATTATTAATAAATAATTCTCTAAATTCATTATCTAACCCTTTTTTTACTTTAAAAGAACAAGCTCTAGGTTCAATAGAAGTAGTTCTCTCCAACATATCATATAATACAGGATAATCACTTAGAAAAATATTCTCTACAGGTATATGACCATGATCGGCAACTACAATAACTATTGAATTTTTAATTTTATTACAAAAATCTTCAACTTTCTTATTTCTAATTTTAATAAGATCTACTACTTCTTTACTATAAGTTCCAGATACATGCATAGTATAATCTGGTTCATCATCATAAGCATAAATATATTTTTTTCCATCTTTTTTAGTTTCAATTATAATTTTATTTAACATATCATCTAAATTATCATACTTATCTTCACCAAAAGGAAACAATTCAAAGGCTCTATCAACACCCTTTTTATTTATATCTTCAACAATAGAATCATTATCTAATTTATCTTTTATAGTATTAAAATCTAAACAAATATCTTGTTTCCCCTTCTCACTTACTTTAAACAAAGATATAGTTTTATCTATAGAATTTATATACATATCCCACCCTAAATATCCATGTTCTATAGGATTTAATCCAGTAATAATAGATGTAGTAGCAGCTGTAGTAGTAGCAGGAAAAACAGTAGTAATTTCTTTTAACCTATTTCTAATAAAGAAATCATTAGAATCTAAAATTCTATCCAATATTCTAGAACCCATCCCATCAAACAATATAACAATAACATTATCAGGTTTTCTATCATCTAATATTTTATCAATATAATCTAATGAATTATGTCTATATTCCAATCCAAAATACTTTCTAACAGAACAAGCTAAATTAGTTAAACATTCATTATAATTATTTCTAACTCTCATATTAACCTCCATATATATTATTTAACTTTAATACCAAACAAAGATATCAACATTAAAGCTTGAATATCATTAACAATAATACCACTAACACTATTAGTATCTATCTTAATCCCATCTATAATAGAATTACTAAAATCAACATCTTTTAAATTAGAATTAATAAACTCGCTATTAGTAAAATCATTATTATAAAATTCTATATTTTTACAATTATTATTCTTAAAAGATAATTCTTTAAAATTACTATCAATAATTCTAAAATTATTAATCTTACAATTAGATATATTAGCAAAAGAGCCCTTACACTTATCTATAATAATATTATTAAAACTACAATTAATAAAAGAACATCCCATAACATTACAATTCTTAAATATAACTCTATGAAAACCTTTATCTATAAAAGAACTATTAGATAAATTACAATTTTCAATTATAACGTCAATAAATTCACAATCTTTCAAATTTTTAAAAGAAACATTCTTAAATCTACAACCATTAAATTCTATATTTTCCACATTGTTGTTGAAAATCATATTTTCTATAGCACTATTTTCCACACAACTGTTGAAATCTAAATATTTAATATCAATTAATTTTTTCTTTATCTTTGGTAATATAATTTTATTCATAAAAACTTCTCCTAAACATAATTATACATATTTATAATAGCAATATCAACAAAAATAAAATATAAATAAATCATATATATCAACATTTTGTAAATTTATTGCATACTAATAGATAACTTTTAACACCATTATAAATATCTTTGATATAATTAAAGAGAGCCTAGATAACTCTCGAAGAAAAGAAAGTTCGAGGTGTTTTTATTTATGACAAAGTATATATTTGTAACAGGAGGAGTATGTTCTGGATTAGGTAAAGGAATAACCGCTTCCTCGATAGGATTATTATTAAAAGCTAAAGGTTATAAAGTATTCATGCAAAAATTTGATCCATATATGAATGTCGATCCTGGGACTATGTCTCCTATTCAACATGGTGAAGTATTTGTAACAGCAGATGGTTGTGAAACTGACCTAGATTTAGGACATTATGAAAGATTTATTGATGAAGAATTAAATTACACATCTAATATCACAAATGGAAAAATATATTCATCTGTAATAGAAAAAGAAAGAAGAGGAGATTTCTTAGGAGCTACTATTCAAATAGTTCCCCATATCTCTAACGAAATAAAAAATAAAATTTATGAAGCTGGACACACTAGCGAAGCTGATTTTGTAATAACTGAAATAGGTGGTACTGTAGGAGATATCGAATCAGGAGTAATGATGGAATCTCTAAGACAATTTAGAATGGAACAAACATCTGCCAACACTTTATTTGTTCATACAACATTAGTTCCTTATCTATATGGATCAAACGAATTAAAAACTAAACCTACCCAAAATAGTATTATTGATTTAAGAAGATTAGGTATTCAACCAGATATAATTGTAACCAGATCTAATATTCCATTAGGAGATGCTGTTAAGAAGAAAATATCATTATTTGGAAGTGTACCAACAGAAAACATAATAGAAGCTATAGATGTTGCTAATATCTATCAAATACCAATGAACTTTCACAATCAAAATATTGAAGATATTATTTTAAATCATTTCAACATGAAAATTACTAAAAGTAATCTAAAATATTGGGAAGATTTAATTAAAACAGTAACTAATCTAAAAGAAGAAATAGAAATATCACTAGTAGGTAAATATACAGAATTACATGATGCTTATATATCAGTAGTAGAATCATTAAAACATGCTGGATACAAACATAAAGTAAAAATAAATATAAACTGGGTAGATTCTGAAAAACTAGAAAAAATAGATAATTTAGAACCAATATTCAAAAATAGTAAAGGAATAATAGTACCAGGAGGTTTTGGTTCTAGAGGTATAGAAGGAATGATAAAAGCTATTAACTATGCTAGAGTAAATAAAATACCATTCTTAGGCATATGTTTAGGACTACAATTATCAGTAATAGAATTTACTAGAAATGTCTTAGGAATAGAAGATGCTTCCTCTACAGAATTTAACGAAACATGCAAAAACCCAGTAATAGATTTAATGTCAGATCAGAAAAACATTATCAATATGGGTGGAACATTAAGATTAGGTAATTATGAATGCTCAATATCAAAAAATACATTAGCATATTCTTTATATAAAGAAGAATCAATTTTAGAAAGACATAGACATAGGTATGAATTTAATAATAAATATAAAGAAATGTTAGAAGAAAAAGGAATGGTATTTTCAGGGATAAATCCTCAATCTAACTTAGTAGAAATAATAGAAATACCTTCTCATCCATTCTTTATAGCAGGACAATTCCATCCAGAATTTAAATCTCGTCCAACTAGACCAGCTCCTCTATTTGATGGATTTATTAATGCTTCAACTAAACACAAATTAAAAAGATGATTTTATTAATCATCTTTTTATTTCATATATAGTCCCTTCCCTAGTATCTTTAATAATAATACCTTTATCTAAAAGTTCATTTCTTACTTTATCAGCTTCTACATAATTTTTTTCTTCTTTATATTTATTTCTTTTCTCTATCATCATATCAATATAAGATACAAGTTCATTATCAATAACTGTTTCTTTTTCTTTTAATAAATCTAAAGATAATACCTTATCAAAAGAACTAATTAATTCTCGCTTAGTCTTATCATTAACACTATTATCTTTAAGAATATCATATAATAAACTAATACTCATAGCCATATTTAAATCATCACTAATATATTCTTTAAATTTATTATTATAGTAATCAAATTTCTTTCTATCAAGATCACCATTATTAGATAAATTTAAACATCTGTTTTTAAGTTTATCATATTCATTCTGACACCCATCTAATATAGCATAATCAAAAGTTAATACATTATGATAATAAGATTTTAAACACATATATCTATATGCTAAAGGATTATATCCTTTACTTTCTAATAAAGATACTGTTAAAAATTCACCCTTACTCTTACTCATCTTACCAGATTTATCATTTAAATGTTCTCCATGTAGCCAAAACTTACACCATTCATGGCCAAGATAAGCTTCACTTTGAGCTATCTCATTAGTATGATGGGGAAATATATTATCTACACCACCACAGTGGATATCTAAATATTCCCCTAAATTCTTAATAGCAATTCCAGAACATTCTATATGCCATCCAGGATAACCTAATCCCCAAGGACTATCCCATTTTAATTCTTGATCTTGAAATTTAGATTTAGTAAACCATAAGACAAAATCAGCTTGATTTTTCTTATTACTATCTTCTTCTACCCCTTCTCTAACTCCAACTACCATTTCATCTATCTTATGATTAGTTAAAACATAATAATCATCTAATTTAGAAGTATCAAAATAAATATTACCACCAGATTTATAAGCATATCCCTTATTCAATAAATTACTAATAATCTTAATATACATATCAATATTATCAGTAGCTTTACTAACAACATCAGGCCATCTAATATTTAACTTATCACAATCGTTTTTAAAAGCCTCAGTATACATATCTGCTATTTCTAATACAGTCTTATGTTCTCTCTTAGCTCCTTTTAACATCTTATCTTCTCCAGAGTCACTATCACTAGTCAAATGACCAACATCAGTAATATTCATAACTCTCTTAACGTTATATCCCAAATACTTAAGACTCTTTTCTAACACATCTTCAGTAATATAAGTCCTTAAATTACCTATATGAGCATAATGATATACAGTAGGACCACATGTATATAACCTAACTACATCTTTTTCTCTAGTAACTAATTCTTCTACTTTCCTACTCATAGTATTATATAACTTCATAAATACTCACCTCACTTAAATTATAACACATATCTATCTAATTATATTCCTAATCTTTACATACATCTACCCATTTAACATAATTAGATGCATTTTCCAGTTCTTCTAAACTAAGCTTAATAGCACTATTATGACTACCACAAGCAGGATATACATAATCAAATTTCTTTAAAGATATATCTAAATACACTAAAACACCATCATTCAAACCAAAAGGACAAACTCCTCCTACTTCATGACCTAATACACTCTCAACCATCTCAAAAGGGACCATTTTAGCTTTAGTATGAAATTCACTTTTATATTTAGAATTATCTATCTTCTTATCGCCAGCCACTACAATAACAATCGCTTTATCATTAACTAAAAAACCCATCGTTTTAGCTATCTCTTCTTCCTTACAACCAATCGCTATAGCAGCCTCTCTAACAGTAGCAGAAGAAACATCAAATTCCATAATTCTATCATCCATATTATATTTCTTTAAATATTCTCTAACTTTAACTAAAGACATATTAACACCTCACAATATTAAATATTGTAACATAATCGATTAATAATAACAATAAAAAAAGAGCATTAAGCTTAATGCCTTCCAAATCCTTTATTATTTGCATCAACCAAAGAATTTTTTAATCCTTCTAAGTTCTTAATAGCCTCTTCTCTAGGTACACCAGTAACTACCTTTTTCAACATATCATCAGTATACTCTGGACTATGCTCTACCTTTTTCAACATATCATCAGTATACTCTGGACTATGCTCTATCTTTTTCAACATATCATCAGTATATTCTGGACTATGTTCCACTTTTTTAAACATTTCTTTTCCAACTTCACTAGAAAAACTACCAGCTCTAACATTTTCCAAATCTTTATCACTTAATTCCATAAATAACCTCCTCTATAATAAAAGTATATCATAAAAAAATCAAAATAATAATAATAATAAAACTATTTTACATAAATTATACGATTATTTTTTATATAAAAAACATTCTTTTTCATGAGAATTAATAATACCTATCGCTTGCAAATAAGAATAAATAATAATAGTTCCTACAAACTTCATACCCCTACTCTTTAAATCATTAGATATAGTATCTGATAACTTTGAACTAGTTTTATCATATTCATAAATAATTTTATTATTAGTAAAACTCCATATATATTTACTAAAACTACCATATTCTTTTTGAATATCTATAAATAATTTACTATTATTGATAGCGGACTTAATCTTTAATTCATTTCTAATAATATTCTTATTATTTAATAATTCTTGAATTTTATTATCATTATATTTACTTATCTTATTATAATCAAAATTATCAAAAGCTTCTCTAAAATATTCTCTTTTGTTTAAAATACATTCCCAAGACAACCCTGCTTGAAAAGATTCTAATATTAGTAATTCAAATAATTTATTATCATCATATATAGGACTACCCCATTCTTTATCATGATATTTAACATATAAATTATTTTCAACATTACACCATTTACATCTTTTAATATTGTTCATGACATCACCAACATAATTATTATACTATAAAAATAAAAAAGATGATTATTTATCATCTTTTTTACAACCACATTCACAGTTATCATCACAATGACATTCACCATTACAAGTGCATTCTTTACCATCTTGGCATCCACAAGAACAATCAGGTCCACAATTACATTTCTTTTCTTCTTTTTTCATAATATCCTCCTATTTATTAATAAATTTATTTTTAATCTTATTCTTAATTTCTTTAGCGACTATCTCCATAGCTTTATCATATATTTTATTAGCATCCTTTTCATTTATTTTAAGTTTATCACATAATTGTTTTATCATTTTTTCTTTATTATTTTTCCCAATAATAAAATTATTTTCTAATATATCATTAACAATATTAGTTTTTTCTAAATCAAAATTTAATTCTTTAGATAGTTTCTTAATAAAATCAGTTTTATTCATAACAACCACCTCAATAATAATTATATCATGAATATAAAAAAACTAAAATATCTACACAAAAAATATTTTAGTTTTCACTCTGAATCTTGTTTAAAGTCTTTGAAATATCCTTACTATCTATATTATTAATAGTATACCATCCACACTCAGTCATCAAATCATATGTATTAGCTTGACTAGTCATAGTATCATCAAGACATCCCTTCAATAATTCTCTAACATCATTATTAGAACTTTCCAAAGTACCATGAACATAAACTTCTACCGTACTTTTTAAAACTAACAAATAATTCTCCATAATAAGTTTATCATTCATTAGATTTCACCTCCAACATACTAACAAGTTTTTCTTGCCTGCTAGTATGTTCGTTAACTTCATTTTCCAAAAAATTAATTAAATCTTCATTTTCTAATTTTTCTATTCCGTCATTTAAAATAGAAATAATATTCTTCTCATGCCCAATAGCATCTTCAATATAAGACAATTCTTTTTGTGTCATATTTATCCTCCCGATAGTATTATGTTCAAAAAAATAAAAAATAAACATAAAAAAATAGATATAATATCTATTTTATTCTTTTACCTTTAACTAAAGGATTCAAATCCCTTCTTTTTACTTTGGGCATATCTAATTTAGGTATATCTTCAGATTTTATATTTTTAAACTTATCAACAAGGTTGTGGATATCTAAATAATTCGTTCTACTTAATAAAGAAAATAATTCTTGCTCATTATATCTATACAAATCATCATAAGTAATAATTTTTTTATCAATACTCATTCTAGTAATATTAGCTAGTAATTCCATCATATAATTATCTTCTCTAGAATGACAATATACATCAATAGTATTACTAACATCTACTACCTTTTTAGCTATCTCAATACTTTTAAATCCTATTTCTTCTTCCTTATCTTCATTTATAAAAATATCCATATCATGAATAATATCACTAATATCTTTTTTAGTAATATTTTTAGTCCAACCTATACCAGTTAAAACAACACCATCTATCCTATCTGCACAAACTTTAGGCCTGTCATTATCAACGATAGTATATTTTTTAAAATCTACAATATCCTCAATGCATAACCCGTCCTTCTTTAAACATTCTTTTAAGTAGCTATCGCTTCTTAAAATAAATTCAGTATATTCCTCAGTACTTTCCTGTTTCTCATAATCCTTATTCATATAATCAATAACATGAGAAAAACAAGGAGTGGCTATATCATGAAATAACCCAGCTAAAGTAGCTTTCTTATCATGAGTTAAATTATAAACAATTAAAGCAACAGTTAAAGAATGATCAAATCTACTTATATATTCACTAAAATTATATATATCAGAAGAAGCATAATCCATCCCACAAAAATATCCTACTTTTTTAAGTCTAACTAAAGAAGAAGAATTCAAATATTTAAATAAAAATTCAGGCATATTATAATAATTAAGTTCCTTTAAATAATGCTCTAAATACATACTATATCACCCTTTGTTTAATATCATATATTATAATCTATTTAATATTTTAAGGCAATAAAAAACTAGATATTACTATCTAGAAAAATTCATTTGGTGACCTGTACGGGA
>CACXFI010000016.1 GCA_902766875.1 uncultured Erysipelotrichaceae bacterium
ACAGTATTACTATATATAGTCTTCTACATCTGTTCTATTCATATATTTGATAAATTAAATGATTTATTAATAAAAATAACTAATAAAGTAGAAGCAAAATATTATTAAAAACTTAATAAGAATAGACTTATTAAGTTTTTTTTGTTATTATTTAATTATAATAGTGGTGTTGGATATGAAAAAAAAGAATAATAAAAAGAATAATAAAGTAAAAAAAAGAAACATAGTATTAATAATTAAATACATTATATCTTTCTCTTTATCAATGTATACTACATATACTATAAATGCTTATGAATATAAAGTAGAGTTAAATTTAAAAGGAGAAAAAGATGTAACTATAATATATCCAGAAAAATACATAGAAAAAGGAGTAACAGCAAAATCGTGTAGTTTAACTCACTGTAGAAATATTAATAAAGAAGTAAAAATAGAAGGAGAAGTAGATTCTGAAAAGTTAGGTACTTATAAAATAAAATATAACTTGACTCACAAAAATAAAAAGAATACTCTAACTAGAACCATAACAGTTAAAGAAACAGAACCACCCAAAATAGAATTAAAAGGTGAAAAAAATACAAATATATGTCCCAATACAAAATATATTGAAGATGGATATATAGCCATAGATAATTATGATGGTGATATAACAGATAAAGTAAAAATAATAGAAGAAAACAATACAATAACATATGAAATATCAGATTCATCAAATAATATAGCTAAAGAAACACGAACTATAAATTACTTAGATAATTCTAAACCAACTATAAATTTAAATGGAAATTATAATATAACATTATCATTAGGACAAGCATATCAAGAACCAGGATTTACAGCTACAGATAATTGTGATGGGAACATCACCAATAAAGTAATAGTATCTGGGAATATAAATACTAATACCATAGGAACTCAAAAAATAATATATACTGTTACTGATAGTAGTGGTAATAAAACATCTGTTACTAGAAATATAAATATATATAATTTTAATACTAATGATATAAATTCTTATATATCAAGTTTAGAAACATATATAAAAAATAACAATTATAAAGTATATTTAGGATATTATAACCTTCAAACAGGTTATACTTACGCATATAAAGAAAATCATGTATTATACGGTGCAAGTCTAGTAAAAACAGTAGATGCCTTATATGCATATGAAAAATTAGAACTAAACGATAATATAAAAACATTAGTATCAAAAGCTATATCAGTAAGTGATAACCCATCTCACAAAGAATTAGTAAATATTATAGGTAAAAATAATTTAAGAATTTATGGCCAATCATTGGGAGCAAAAAACTTTTTAGTAGAACCAACTGACACTTATGGGAATACATCAGTAAACGATCAACTAGCTATTTGGAAATATTTATATAATTTTATTAATACTAATCCAAATGGTAATGAATTAAAAAGTTATTTTATAAATACTTTTGCTAATAAATTAATGTATCCTGGTTGCCCAACTATAATGCATAAATATGGATTACATAAACAATATTATCATGATGTAGGAATAGTTTTTGATGATAGTCCTTATATAATAGTAATACTAACAGAAGAAGGAAATAATAATTATTGGGATATAGTAAGTGATCTATCAAAAAAAATGAATAAATTTAATGAATTAGTTTCATAATTATATTAATATAAAAATACTAACAAATAGTTAGTATTTTTATATACATTTATAAATGTTTACCAGAACTAGGACTATTATTAGGACCAGATCTAACTTCGTCTTTATTATGTTTAAATCCATAATTAAAATTTGGATTATCTTTTTTTATTTGTCCAAGCATTTTCTGGGCTTGTCTACTAGCAAAATCTGCAGCATAATCACTTGGACGATTTACTTTATCTAGAACTGATTCTGCATCCCTAATAGTACCCAATGTTCCACTGATAGCTTCATCCATAGCTTTATCAGCATAATTTTTAGCATCCTTATATGCCTCCGCTGTTTCAGGATACATTTGTTCAAAACTAACAAATTGATCAGAAGTTTGCTCGTTCTTTTTAAGAGAATCAGGGGCCAAATATTGACTATTAGGATCATCCCACATAACTTTTTTTAGATTAGCCTGCATTTTTTCTACTAGTTCTTTATCTAAAGGATAATTATCTCCAGTAGTTTTTTCCATAACATCACCCTTTCCATAATCTATTCTATCATATATGTAAGCAAAATCAATAAAAATAAAAAAAGTTTACATTAATTGTATAAAAAAATAATTATCTTATCATAATCAAAAAGAAGGTGATAATATGAAAAAGATAATTATTTTATTTTTATTAGTTCTAATATTATATTTAGTATATAATACTAATAATCAACCAATAACAATACCAGATAGTGCTATCAGATTAAGAGTAATACCAAATAGTAATTCTACTTATGATTTAGAAATGAAAGCTAAAGTTAAAGATTATCTATCTAAAAATACTTACCCCTTACTTAAAGATACGAAAACAATAGAAGAAGC
>CACXFI010000017.1 GCA_902766875.1 uncultured Erysipelotrichaceae bacterium
ATAAGAATATTTATTATGATAAATACAAAGAATCCTAAAGATGTACCTGGTGTTACTTATTATCAGACTGATAATTTTGAAATAGAATTTATTAGTAAGCTTAAAGCATCTTGGTGTATTGATGGAGAAGAATATGCTAGTGAAGATAAGAATTTTAAATTTAGTGTAAGTCAAGATATTAAGATGATGATGCCTAAAGTAAATATTCCTTCTTTATTTAAGAATAATTAATATAATATAAAGAAAGGTTTGATATAATGTTAGAATTAAAAAAAATAACTAAAGTATATGAGAGTAATGATATTAAACAAAAAGCTTTAGATAATGTTAATTTAAAATTTAGAGAAAGTGAATTTGTGTCAATATTAGGGCCTTCTGGTAGTGGTAAAACTACTTTACTAAATATTATTGGAGGATTAGATGATTATAGTAGTGGTGATTTAATTATAAATGGTAAATCTACTAAAAAATATAATGATAGAGATTGGGATACTTATAGAAATCATTCTATTGGTTTTGTTTTCCAAAGTTATAATTTGATTCCACATCAAAGTGCTTTATCTAATGTTGAACTTGCTTTAACTTTATCTGGTATTTCGAAAAAAGAAAGAATTAGAAGAAGTAAAGAAGTACTTAAAAAAGTTGGTTTATCTAAGCATATGTATAAAAGACCTAATCAAATGTCTGGAGGTCAAATGCAGAGAGTTGCTATCGCTAGGGCTTTAGTAAATGATCCTGATATATTACTAGCTGATGAACCTACAGGGGCATTAGATTCAGAGACAAGTATTCAAATAATGGAATTATTAAAAGAAATATCTAATAATAAATTAGTTATTATGGTTACACATAACCCTGATCTTGCTAATAGTTATTCTAATAGAATAATTAAATTATTAGATGGAAAAATTATTGATGATTCTAATCCTTGTAAAGATAAAGAATCTAATAAAGACTTTGTTAGTAATAAAAAGACTTCTATGAGTTTTAAAACAGCTTTATCTTTATCTTTAAATAATCTTATGACAAAGAAAGGAAGAACTATTCTTACTTCTTTTGCAGGGGCTATAGGTATTATAGGTATAGCTTTAATATTATCATTATCTAATGGTATAAATAATTATATAAATAGAGTGGAAGAAGATACTTTGTCTAGTTATCCTTTAACGATACAAGATCAATCTATAGATAGTGCTAGTTTAATAGAAAGTTTTATGGGTGATAATGGTAAAGAAGATAAAAAAGAAAGAGATAAAAATAGAATATATGCTAATAATGTTATGGGGGATATGTTTACTAGTATTACTCGTGATGTTAAATCTAATGATTTAAAGAAATTTATGGAATATATAGAGAGTGATAAGACTGATATTAAGAAATATTCTAATTCTATTCAATATGTATATGATGTTACTATGAATTTATATAAGAGTGATACTAGTGATGGTGTTGTTAGGGTTAATCCTACTACTGTTATGGAAAATTTAGGATATAAAAATAATTCTCAGTATTTTATGCCTAGTAATAATGATGTGTTTGAAGAGATGTTAGATAATAGAAAACTATTAGAGAGTCAATATGATGTTATAGCTGGTAAGTGGCCTAGTAGCTATAATGAAGTAGTGTTAGTAGTTAGTGAAGATAATGAAATATCTGATTATACTTTATATTCTTTAGGTATATTATCACAAGATGATTTAGAAGAACAATATAAGAAAATGATTAATGGTGAAGAAGTAGAATTTAAAGAAACTGATTATAGTTATGATGATTTAATTAATTTATCTTATAAATTAGTTTTAAATACTGATTATTATAAAAAAGAGGGAAATATTTGGTTAGATAAAAGTGATGATGAAGATTATGTTAAAAATATAGTTAATAATGGTATTGATATAAAAATAGTTGGTATTATTAGACCTAATTCTGAATCTATTACTTCAGGTGTTGCTAGCTCAGGGATAGTATTTTATACTCATGAATTAACTGAATATTTAATTAATAAGATTAATGAGAGTGAGATAGCGAAAGAACAGGTTGGTAATCAAGATATAAATGTCTTTACAGGCAAGGAGTTTAGTAAAGATAAAGGTTTTGATATGAGTAGTATGACTTATGAAGAAAGAATGTATTTAGCTAGTTTGTCAGAAATGGAACTTGCAGAGTATATTGCTAGTTATACGGCTAATATGACTAGTACTTATAAAGATAATTTATATAAATTAGGTATAGCAGATTTAAATAGTCCTAATACTATAAATATATATCCTAAAGATTTTAATTCTAAAGAAGAAATTGTAAATATTATAGATAAATATAATGATGATGCTAAGAAAGATGATAGAGAAGAAGATGTAATTAATTATACTGATATAGTAGGTATTCTTATGAAATCTGTTACTTCTATTGTTAATATAATTAGTTATGTTTTAATAGCTTTTGTTAGTATATCATTAGTGGTATCTAGTATTATGATAGGTATAATTACTTATATATCAGTATTAGAAAGAACTAAAGAGATAGGAATATTGAGAGCTATGGGAGCTAGTAAGAAAGATATATCTAGAGTATTTAATGCTGAGACATTTATAGAGGGGGCTATATCTGGAATTATAGGAATATTAGTTACAATATTATTAAATATACCTATTAATATAATTATTAAGAATTTGGTTAATATATCTGGTATAGCTAAATTACCTGTGATAGGTGCTATTATATTAATTGTTATTAGTATGATACTTACTGTTATAGCAGGTTTAATACCTAGTAGATTAGCTAGTAAGAAAGATCCGGTAGAGGCACTTAGAACTGAATAAAAGAAAGAACTTATGGTTCTTTTTTTTGTCTACTATATGTAAAATTATTTATGTTTTTTTAGATAATTATAGATAATTATAGAAAAATATTGTAATATTTGTTATAATTATGTTGATATAGGGTGGAATAGAGGTGATATCTATTGAAAAAAGTAATATTAATATTAGTAATGTTTGTAATGTTTATATATAATGTTAATGCTAGTACTACTGGTAAAGTTAATGCTGATGGTGGCCTAAATGTTAGAAATGGTGTTAATGGCGGTGTTGTAGCTGGACTTAATGATGGGGCGAGTGTTGTTGTTACTAATCTTAATGCTGGTAGTTCTAATAATTGTAGTGTTTGGTATAAGATTACATATGGTAATTATAATGATACAGGATATGTATGTGGAGAATTTATAGATTTACTTAAAGGATATGCTTCTTGTGTTGAAAATGATGATCCTTTAAATATTTGGAGTGACACTAATAAGAGTTCTAAGAAGGGACAAGTAACTTGTGATAAAGAAATGACTATATTGGATAAAGATATTCCTAGCAATAATAAGTGTTCTAATAATTGGTATAAAGTAAAATATAATAATATAGAGGGGTATTCTTGTAGTACTTATGTTTATACTGATAAGAATAATAATTCTTCTGGGGGAGGCTCTACTTCAGTTAGTACTAGCTATGGAAGACCATGGACTACTCCTAAGAAATCTATTGTTGGTGGTGCTATGTTTATAGCACAAAACTATATAAGTAAAGGTCAATATACTTCATATTTGAAAAAATTTAACGTTAATCCTAATTCTGCATATAGTTTATATAACCATCAATATATGGCTAATTTAGCTGCTCCTAGTAATGAAGCTAAA
>CACXFI010000018.1 GCA_902766875.1 uncultured Erysipelotrichaceae bacterium
AGAAGAGATAAATAGAAATTTACCTATATGGGCTACATATGAACCTGGTAGTACTTTTAAAATAGTTACATTATCAGCTTCTATTGAAGAAGGGACGGTTGATTTACTTAAAGATACATTTTATGATAGTGGTAGTGTAAATGTAGATGGGGCTAGAATTAAGTGTTGGAAAGCTGGTGGTCATGGTCAAGAAACGTTCTTGGAAGTAGTAGAAAACTCTTGTAATCTTGGAGTAAATACAGGAACATATTTAAGTTTAGTGAAACCCTTATAAATAATATAAATTATGAATCTAAAATAGAGGTTTGTTCTACATATAAATTGATATATAATAATGTAGAATATTCAAATAATGAGAAGATAGAAATAGGTGATAATATTAAAAATGAATCTAGTATTAATATAAAAACATCTGATAAAAACAAAAAAATATTAAATGTAGATACAAGTAGTTATAAAAAAATTACTTATAATAAAAAAGAGCTAACAATACAATTATTTAATGAATTTGATAAAAAGATTTTAAGTATAAGTAAAGATATAGAGAGAAATTATTTAATAAAAAATGTTGTCTATAGACTTAATAAAAAAATATTGGAAGTTCAAATTAATCAATCGGATATTTTAATATCATTTCATAAAGATATCAAACAATTTGATAATGAAAATAGATTATTAATTAGAAAAGGATATGAGAATTCAAGTTTGTGTTATTACATTAAAATTGATGAATTAAAGGATTTAGATTATATAGTTGAATTATGTAATAAACTATATTCTTATATAATTAGTCCTAAAACAGATTTAGTTGAAATCTTATTTGATAATCTTTCAACTAGAATTAATAATATTAATCCTAATATAACTTCTCATATTACAAATAAAGGATTAATGTATAAAAATAAAAGAAATTTTACTATATTATCTAAAAAGAAATATGGTATTTATGTTAGATTATTAAATGTTGATGATACCAATAATACTCTTAGTATTGTTGGTAGAACGAATTATGAGCCATTATGCAAATATTTTAAGGTATTAGACTTAGATGATATAGATACTATTATGCCTTATATAATAAAGAGTTATGAACTATCTAAATATAATCCAATTGATTTAAAAAATAATTTTATTAATTTATATTATACTGAATAAATAAAAAAAGAGGATATAGTTATATATTCTCTTTCATAATCTTTTTGTAAGAATATCAAGTATTTATGCTATAATATTATTGGAGGTCATTTGAATGAAAGTAATATTTGGAACGACAAATAAAAGGAAAACAGAAGATTTACAGAATATAATTAATGAAATGAATTTAGACATAGAAGTATTAAGTATGTCAGATATTGGTTGGGATAGAGGAGAAATAGAGGAAAGTGGTTCTACTATAGAAGAAAATTCATTAATAAAAGCCAGGTCAATATTATCTTTTTGTAATGATCACAACATAGACTTTCCAATAATAACTGATGATGCAGGTCTATTTGTTGATTTATTAAACGGAGAACCTGGAGTTTATACAGCAAGATATGCCGATGATGAGTTGGCTTTAAATTCAGAATTGCCAAAATACCAATGTGTAATTAAATTATTAAATAAAATGCATAATGAAGAAAATAGAAATGCCACTTATAGGTGTTGTGTTACAATAATGATGCCTAATGGTGAATTTTATCAGGAATTTGGTGATAGTAGAGGTACAATAGCAACTGAAATAATTGGAGAATTAAGAAGACCATATTTTTATTCTGTGTTTATATTAGATGGATATAAGAAAGCATTTAGTGATTTGTCTAAAGAAGAATTGGATAACACATATAGATATAATGCATTGAGAAAATCATTAATTAAAATCAATAAAATCAAGTAACAAATTAAGGTAAATGTGTGATACATTTGCTTTTTTATTTTTATAAAAATATAATTATTATATTATTAATGGTAACTCTACAAATTGTAGAGAAAGATTTCTTAATAGTTATGATATAATTTAATTGAGGGAGGGATAAGAG
>CACXFI010000019.1 GCA_902766875.1 uncultured Erysipelotrichaceae bacterium
AATAGTAAAAATGTTATTAATGTTATAAAAAAACATGCTGATTATATTTATGTAAATGATGTATCTCATTTGATGGGAGCTATAGGAGTTGCGTTAATAGTTTTAAATAGTGGTAAGGAAAAAGATTATAACATTAAAATAGATGATATTAGATATGATATTAAAGAAATAGGTTGTGAGAGATGTAATAAGAAATGTAATATTGTTTGTATATGTAAAAATAATGGAATATTAGCTTATCGTGGTAATAAGTGTTATAAAAGTGTAAATGAAATTAATATTTAATTAACACAGGGCTTAAATATGCCTTTTTTATTTTATTTGTTGCAATTGAAATATATTTATTGTATAATTATAGTGAGTAAGTTTAGGAGAGTCGGTATCATGAAAACAATTATTACTAGTATTGACATTGGTACAGATACCACTAAATTTGTAGTTGGAGAGTATTTTAACGATAAAGTTAATGTTTTAGCTTCTCATTCTATAAAATCAAAAGGTGTTAGAAAAGGCCTAATAGTGGATCCAGGGTTAGCTACTAATATGATTAAAGATGGTATTAAAGTTATAAATAGTAAATTAGGAATAACTATTAAAAAAGTTATTGTTAATATACCTAGTTATAATGTTAATTTTATGCTAGTTACAGGCTCTTTGGATATTAAAAATGAAGGTAATGTTATTACTACTGATGATGTTAATAGAGTTATTAAGAACTCTGTTTATGGCAAAATACCTGATGAGTATGAATTACTTACTGTTGTACCGATAGATTTCATTATTGATGGAAATAAGGGAAATAGTAAACCCGTAGGTAAAAACGGACAAAAGTTAGAAATAAGGGGTATAATGATATCAGTACCAAAGAAAAGTGTTTATTCTGTATTAGGTGTTATGGAAAATGCAGGATTAGATGTTGTTGATATAGTTTTATCAGGAATGGCTGATTATTTTGAAATAAAAAGTGATAATATAAAGAATAAAGTTGGTGCGATAATTAATTTAGGACATGATACTACTACTGTTAGTGTAATAAATCGTGGTAAATTAATGAATACCGAAGTATTACAAATGGGTGGTAAAAATATTGAGAAAGATATAGCTTATGTCTTTGGTGTTAGTGTTTTTGATGCTAGGAGTTTAAAAGAAAAATTTGCTAGTTCTCATAAAAGATTTTGCCAATTGAATGATGTATATGAAGTGAAAAATACTTTAGGTGATTTTGTTAAATTAAATCAGTTAGAAGTGTCTGAGGTTGTTATGAGTAGGTTATCTGAGATATTAGATCTTGCTCGTAAACAAATATTGCTTCTTACTAAACACGAGATTAATTATTTAGTTATAACTGGCGGACTTACAGAAATTAAATCTTTTAAGAATTTGGTATATGAAATATTTGATAAAAATGTTATAATATATACTGTTAATACTTTGGGAGTAAGGGATAATAAATATGTTACTTCTTTAGGTATGATAAAGTATTTTATTGATAAGATGGATAGTAGAGGTAGAATTATTTCTTTAGTTAGTGATAATGATGCCATAGAATTAACTAATCCTAAGGAAAAAGAGAAGAAAGATAATTCAATAAGTAGATTATTTACTAATTTTATTGGTAATAAGGAGGAAAAGTAATGAATAATATGCTGGGTTTAGAAATGGATCAATTGGCTAAAATAAAAGTTATTGGTATTGGTGGTGGAGGTAACAATGCTGTTAATAGGATGATAGATTCTGGACTTAAGGGTGTTGATTTTATTGTTGCTAATACTGATTCTCAAGTGCTATTAAAATCACTTGCTCCGACAAAATTACAAATAGGAAGTGAGCTTACTAATGGATTGGGCGCTGGTGCTAATCCAGAAATAGGTAGAGAGGCTGCACTTGAAAGTAAGGAAGAAATAGAAGCTGCATTACAAGGAGCAGATATGGTGTTTGTAACTTGTGGAATGGGTGGAGGTACTGGTACTGGTGCTGCACCTGTTGTTGCAGAAATAGCTCAAGATTTAGGAGCCTTAACAGTAGGTATTGTAACTAAACCTTTTAGCTTTGAAGGTAAAAGAAGAATGGATCAAGCTTTAAAAGGGCTTGAAGAATTGAAGAAACATGTTGATACATTAATAGTAATTCCTAATGATAGATTAAGAGAATTAATAGATAAAACTACTCCTATGTTGGATGCATTCAGAGAAGTTGATAGTGTTCTTCATCGTGGTGTTCAATCTATATCTGATTTAATTGCTGTAGCAGGTTTAGTAAACTTGGATTTTGCTGACGTTAAGACAGTTATGAAGGATAGAGGAAATGCACTAATAGGTATTGGTGTTGGATCCGGAGAAGGAAGAGCTGCAGAAGCTGCAAAACAAGCAGTATCTTCACCATTATTAGAAACATCTATAGAAGGTGCTACAGATGCAATTATTAATGTAACTGGTGGTTCATCACTTACTTTATTTGAGGTAGAAGAAGCTGCTGAAATAATTAGAAGTGCTGCTAATACAGATATTAATACAATATTTGGAGCTGTTATTAATGAAAATTTAAATGATGAAGTTATAGTAACAGTTATTGCTACAGGATTTGAAAATAAATCAGAACCTTTATATCATAATATTAATTCTATGAATACTACAAAGAGAGAAGATTTACATAAAAATAACGTAGATGAAGATGATGATTTAAGTGATTTTGATATTCCACCTTTTTTAAGGGATAGAGATAATTTTTAAGAATAGAGTTTCTATTCTTTTTTTGATTATAATATTAGTGTTTTGGTTGCAATATAATCAAAATGATGATATTCTAAATGTAAGGAGGATATTATGAAGGAATTAGAATTTTTAGAACAAAATGGAATAGATACTAAAACATCTTTGGAGTTACTAGGTGATGTAGATACTTATAATGATACTTTAGCTGATTTTTTAACAGAATGTGATACTAGAATTCCAAATATGAATAAATATAAAGAAGCTGGTGATATGGAAAATTATGCTATATTGGTTCATGCTATGAAAGGTGATTCTAAATATTTAGGATTTACTAAGTTAGCAGAGTTATCTTATAATCATCAAATAGAAAGTCAAAATAATAACACTAACTATGTTAATACTCATTATGATGAATTAATTACTGAGGTTAATAGAATTATTGAAGTTGTTAAGGAGTATTTAGGATAATAACGAGTATATTTATTCGTTATTTTTTTATAATACTTGATATTAACTTAATTTATGGTAAAATAATGAGTAAGGAGGTACTTTATGAGTGGGAAGAAAATAGTAATTAGTTTGATATGTATAATTTCTTTGATAGCTTTGGTAATAGGAATTATTTATAAAACTGATATTAATAAAGAAAGAACTTTTTATGCTACGGTTATAGAAGTTAGTAAGGAATATATATTGGTAAAACCTTTACCTGGTGAAAAAATTAGAAAAAAAGCTGATATGATAATAATTCATACTAATGAAACTTATAAAGTAGATGATTCTATATTAGTTTATTATAAAGGAGAAGTACCTGAAGTTAATCCTAGTCCTATTAATGTTTTAAAAATAGAGCTTATTGGTACTAAGGTACCTAATAAAAAAGATGAAATTAATGAAAAAGAAAATAATGATGAAATAGTGAATAATTCTTCTAATGATGTTAATAATAAACAAGATAGTGTAGATAATAATGATACTACTATTAATAGTAATGATAGTAATAATAATGAAACTAATAATTATACTGAAGAAGATGTTATCAAATATTTTGATGATAGATTAAATGAAGTATCTAACTATGAAAAGACAGATTCTTATAAAGAGAAAGCTAAAAAAATATTTACAACTACTGTAGATTTCTTATTCTATGATGGTGAAATAAAAGGACATACTTTTAAAGATTTGTCTAGTGCTGCTAAATTAAAAATATTAAATATAGCTTTCAATATTGATAATAAGATAAATGAAAAGTTTCCTGATTATAAGAATGAACTATCAAGTAAATATCATGATGCTAAAGATAGAATAGTTGCTAAATATTTAGAATTAACTGTAAATGTTTGTGCTAATCATGATGAATATTGTGATAAAGCTAAGGAAGTATGGGGAACTATAAAGGAAAAAGCTGGTATATCTTGGAATACTATTAAGAAATATGCTAGTAGTGGTATAAGTAATATAAAAGAATGGTATGAGGTATATAGTAGTAAATAATTTTAAAAAATAATAATTTAAGTATTGTCAAAAGCAAGCAATTATGATATATTATTATTGCTTGTTTGTTATGGCGAGATAGCTCAGTTGGCTAGAGCATTCGGTTCATACCCGAAGGGTCGAGAGTTCGAATCTCCCTCTCGCTACCATTATTTTTGT
>CACXFI010000020.1 GCA_902766875.1 uncultured Erysipelotrichaceae bacterium
AAAGGTTTTGAGATAATTAAGGGAGTAGAAGAATTTGGATATTATGCATTTTCATCTATTGTTAGTAATAGTGATACTTTGGGTAGTGTTATTATTGTCAGTACTGAGATACCTATATTAGATTCTGAAGAGAAAATGGCAAGTATTTTAGCTAATCTATTAGGAAATAGTTTTGTAGAATAATAATTTTATGATTTTTTCTTGATAATTATTTATTATTATGTTATTATATTGTTGTTTAAAGATTTTGAAGGAAAGAGCAATAATAAAATTTTATAGAGAGCTTATGGTAGGTGTAAATAAGTAAATAGAGTTATTGTAAATGGATCTGGAATTGTCTAATCTAATAGGTTAGAACGGTAGTTACGTTATAGCTTTGAGTGTACAATTAGTAATAATTGTAAATAAAGGTGGAACCGCGGTATTATCGTCCTTTGATGATAATCTGCGTTTTTTTATTTAGGAAGAAGGGATAATTATGAATAAGAAAAAATTTTATGTGGCTACGGCCATACCATATGCTTCAGGGAGACCTCATATAGGTAATTCTCTTGATATTGTTATTGGTGATGCTATAGCAAGGTATAAGAGATTAGATGGCTATGATGTTTATTTTCAAACTGGTATGGATGAGCATGGTCTTAAAATTGAAACTAAAGCATTAGAAGAAGGTGTTACTCCACAGGAATATGTTGATAAAGTTAGTAATGGGGTAAAGGATGTTTGGAAAGCTTTAAATACGACTCCTGATAGGTTTGTTAGAACAACAGAAGAAGTTCATAAGAAAGCTATACAGAAAATATTTAAAAAATATTATGATCAAGGTGATATTTATAAGGGCGAATATAAAGGGTTATATTGTACTCCTTGTGAATCTTTTTGGACTGATAGTCAATTAGTTGATGGTAAATGTCCTGATTGTGGTAGAGAAGTTAAAGAAGCTTCTGAAGAAGCATATTTTTTTAGAATGAGTAAATATTCTAAGTGGTTAGAAAAATATATAGAAGAACATCCTAATTTTATTCAACCTGAATTAAGAAAGAACGAGATACTTAATAATTTTATTAAACCTGGTCTTCAAGATTTATGTGTGTCAAGGACTAGTTTTACATGGGGGATTCCTGTTACTTTTGATCCGAAACATGTAGTATATGTATGGATAGATGCTTTATCTAACTATATTACTTTTTTAGGCTATGATCCTGATGGTAGTAGTGATGAATTCAAAAAATATTGGCCATGTAATTTACATTTAGTTGGTAAAGATATAACTAGATTTCATACTATATATTGGCCAATTATGTTACATTGTTTAGGTTTAGAAATTCCTGATAAAGTATTTGGACATCCTTGGTTATTATTTGCTGATGATAAGATGAGTAAGAGTAAAGGAAATATAGTTTATCCTGAGGAATTGGCTCATGAATATGGAGTTGATACGGTTAGATTTTATTTATTACATGAAATTCCTTATACTAGTGATGGTAATTTTACTTATGAATTATTTATAAATACTATAAATACTCATTTAGCTAATGTACTTGGTAATTTAGTTAATAGAACTATTGGTATGGCTAATAAATATTTTGATGGAATTATTACTAATTCATCTGTTATAGATGACGTAGATAAAGAATTGATTGATTTGGTTTTAAATACTAAAGATAAAGTTGATAAATATTTAGATGATGTTAAGACTGCAGATGCTTTGGATGCTGTTTTTGAAATTTTTAGAAGTTGTAATAAGTATATTGATGATACAATGCCTTGGATATTAGCTAAAGATGATAGTAAAAAAGATAGGTTGAACTCTGTTTTATATAATTTAGTAGAATCAATTAGAATTGGTGCTGTATTATTACAACCATTTTTACCAGATACTGCTAGTAATATATTTGAACAAATAAATACTAAATATACTGGTTTTGATACTTTAGATAAATTCGGATATTATGAATCTGGTAGTAAGGTAAAAGGCGGAAATATTTTGTTTAAAAGAATAGAAGAAGAGTAATCTTCTTTTTTACATGTTTTTGTAAATATAAATTTATTTGAATTTAATTTATTTACATGTTTATGATTTTTTGATATTATTTTTTTTGTAGTATTGTAGTATGTTGTAAGAAAGGACAGAGTGCAATGCTTAATATGAAAAAAATTGAAAAAGCTATGATGTTAATATTGTTAATACTTATAATTATAATATTTGATGTGTCTATTAGATATAATAGGTTAATAGATATTTGTTATTTAACATTTTTAGTTTCTTGTTTCTTTTGGTTTTTGTATTTAAAAAATAACAATCAGTAGGGGTGTTTTATATGTATGTAGATAGTCATTGTCATATTGATAGTAGGGAATATGATAATATAGAAAAAGTAATAGAACGTGCTATTGATAACAATGTTAAAATTTTAATAGTTAATGGTTATGATAGACGTTCTAATTTTGAAGTGTTAGAATTAGTAAAAAAATATGATATTGTTTATGGCGCTATTGGATGGCAACCTGGAGAAATAGATGATATAAGCGAAGAGGATTATTTGTTTTTAGAAAATCATATTAATGATAAAAAAATAGTTGCTATAGGAGAAATAGGATTAGATTATCATTATGAAGGATATGATAAAGATAAACAAATAGAAGTTTTTAAGAGACAGATAGATATAGCTAATATGTATAATAAACCTGTTATAGTTCATACTAGAGATGCTATTCAAGATACTTATGATATTTTGAAGATGAAAAATGCAAGAGGGGTTATTCATTGTTATAGTGGTTCTTTAGAGATGGCTAAACAATTTATAAATATAGAATTTTGTCTTGGAATTGGAGGTATATGTACTTTTAAAAATGCTAATAATATAATTAAAGTGATTAAATCTATTCCTCTTGAATATATTGTATTAGAAACTGATTCTCCTTATTTAGCTCCAGAACCGTTTAGGGGACATAAAAATGAACCTAAAAATATACCTCTAATAGCTAATAAAATAGCTGAAATAAAAGGTATTAGT